>JACMKG010000389.1 GCA_014380255.1 Prolixibacteraceae bacterium
CTGATGGGTCTTTCCATCGGGGTGCATTTATTGAACATTTTGGTGATTCCCTGCGTGGCACTGATCATTTATTTCAAAAAGTACAAATACTCTTTCCTGGGCCTTGCTACTGCCATTCTAATCAGCGGAGCAGGCATTGTTTTGCTGCTTCAATTATTTATCCCCGGCATCCTTGATATCTCCAAAAGCCTGGAGCTGTTTTTCGTCAATGAGTTGAATCTGCCCATTCACTCCGGATTACTCTCTTATATTATTCTGCTTACAGGAATCATTACTACCGGGCTGATTTACAGCTATCGCAAACAGATGCATAAGTTCCATTTAGCCTTGCTGTGCCTTACCTTTATGCTCATCGGCTACACATCCTATGTGGCTACCATTATCCGGGCATCGACCAACATTCCGATCAACCAGGGAGCTCCTGACACAACTTTCAGCCTGTTGAATTACCTGAACCGGGAGCAATATGGCAGTCGACCGATACTCTATGGCGCGAATTTTGGCTCAGTGGCCACAGACTTTAAAGAGCGAAACACGTACATTGCCTTGAACGGGAAATACATCAAAAGCCAGCTGAACCCGGATGTGAAATATGACCAAAATACCATTGGGCTCTTTCCCCGCATGCACAGCAAGGATCCTGATCATGTGGAATCCTATAAATCGTGGATTAAATTTGAAGGACAGAAAGTTCAGGTTAAAGATGATGAAGGCCAGGTAGGGCACACCACCATCCCAACCTTTCAGGAGCAAACCTCCTTTTTCGTAAAATACCAGTTGGGATTCATGTATCTCAGGTATTTTATGTGGAATTTCTCAGGCCGGCAAAACGACATCCAAGGCTCGGGAACGGTTCTCAATGGAAACTGGCAGTCGGGTATCTCATCCATAGATCAGCACATCGCAGGGCCACAGAAGAACCTTCCTAAGGATGTAAAAAACAACAAGGCGCGCAACTTCTATTATTTTTTGCCCCTTCTGCTTGGCTTATCAGGGATGCTTTTTCAATATCAGAATGACCGGAAAAACTTCCTGGTCACTGCCCTTCTCTTTTTTCTGATGAGTATTGCCCTGGTAATATACCTCAACGAGGTGCCCAATACACCCCGAGAGCGTGATTACGTGTACGTGGGTTCATTCTATGCCTTCAGTATCTGGATCGGGCTGGGCGTATTGTTCATTTATTCTTCACTTCAAAAATTAATAAATGAGAAAATAGCATCCGTCGCAGCCATAGCTATAAGTCTTTTGGCTGCTCCCGTATTACTGCTGGCTCAGAACTATGATGATCACGACCGCTCGGGAAGATATGCAGCGCGCGATATGGCAAGAAATTACCTGGAATCGTGTGAGAAAGACGCCATCCTTTTTACCCATGCCGACAACGATACCTACCCCTTGTGGTATTGCCAGGAAGTGGAAGGCATCCGTAAAGATGTTCGCGTAGTGGTGATGCCTTACCTGCAGGCTGAATGGTATATCGCTCAACTTCAGCAAAAGGTGTATGAGAATGAAGCGTTGAAG
>JACMKG010000390.1 GCA_014380255.1 Prolixibacteraceae bacterium
GCTTGCGGTCCAGGTAATTCTCCTTGCTTATTTTGATGCGATCCATATCAATACGTTCTTTGGTAAAGATGATGAAAGGAGTCTTTTTCTGCGGAATGAAATCAATGATCTTCTGGGTACGGAGCCTTGTTAGAAACTGGTAGACTGTATCGGGACTTATATTGGCCCTTTGAGCCAGCAATTTCTCATCCACAGATACATAATTGGTAAACAAACCGGTATAGGATCTAAGTAGCAGTTTGATGAATCCATCAAAGTCGGCATTGGCAACCTGAAACTTATACAGTTCATCGCGATCGACCTTGAAATACACCTTGGATGGATTCTCCAGCTCATCGGTCAGTTCCAGGTAACCCTCACGCTGCAATATTTTAAGACTGTTATAGATTTCGGTAATCTGCAGGGAAAAACGCGAGGCAAAGAGGCCCATGCTGAACTCGAATATCTGGTCCTTACCAAAACCCACGGCCAGTTGGTAGAAATTACAGATGGCCTCGTAAATGCGCTTAATGGCGTCGGGCTCGGGAAAAGACTTGGCTACATTTTTCTGCAGTTTAATCTTATCACTGTTGTTGAACAGCAATACCGAATAAGCCTTTTTGCCGTCACGGCCAGCCCTTCCTGCTTCCTGGAAATAAGCCTCCACCGAGTCAGGCGATTCGAGGTGAATCACAAAACGGACATCCGCCTTGTCGATGCCCATCCCGAATGCATTGGTTGAGACAATCACCCGGCACTTGCCATTTTTCCAGTTCGCCTGCCTCTCCGACCTGATTTTAGAACTCAGGCCTGCATGGTAATAATCAGCCGATATCTTATTCTTCTGGAAAAGATCACAGATTTCGCGTGTCTGTTTACGGCTTCTCACATACACAATCCCAGAGCCTTTGGCCTTCTGCACCGCTTTCAGGAGGTAATTGACCTTATCCTCTTCATCCCGGACAAGATAAATCAGGTTAGAGCGGTAATAACTGGTATGCAGTACATTTTTAGTTTTAAACTTCAACTGGAACTGAATATCCTCGATCACGCGGGAGGTAGCTGTGGCCGTGACTGCCAGAACAGGCACATCGGGCAGCATCTTGCGCAGTTCGGCAATGCGAAGGTAGGATGGCCTGAAATCATATCCCCACTGGGAGATACAATGCGCTTCATCCACGGCGATAAGGTTAACATCCAGCTGGTTGATACGTTCCTGAAACCGATCGGTGGTAATACGTTCAGGTGAAAGGTAGAGAAACTTATAGTTCCCCCAGGCCGCATGATCGAGGGCAATCTTGATCTCGGGGGCGGTCATTCCCGAATAAATGGCAAGAGCTTTGATTCCCTTCTCATTCAGGTTCTCCACCTGATCTTTCATCAGTGCTATCAAAGGAGTAATTACCAGACAGATGCCGGGCTTTGATAGGGAGTATATCTGGTAGGTAACAGACTTCCCCCCCCCTGTAGGCATCAGGCCCAGGGTATCCTTCCCACGGGCTACCGATTCAATAATCTCTTCCTGCATAGGCCGGAAGGAAGTGTAACCCCAATATTTGGTTAGTATTTGCTGAAATTCACTCAAAGTATAGGTTTCGGATATCAGTTATTTGTTCTCTTTAAATAGCCTTCTTTCATTAGGTCTTGTCATAAGTTGAAGGTCCTCAAAAAGCAGGCCATTTTACTTAACAATTTTTAATGAACATTAATGTTTAATTAGCATTGAACCCCTTAAAAAATCAGGACATTTGTACCTTATTTTTTAGTAGTTTTGTTTTTCAACGAGAATATAAAAATACACATAAATGTCGTTTCTTGCCGATAAAGTTGTATCTGAAGGTTTAACTTTTGATGACGTATTGTTAATACCCTCTTATTCAGAAGTTTTACCACGTGAAGTGGAGCTGTCATCCTGGTTTACCAGGAACATAAGGCTCCATACACCGGTTGTTTCGGCGGCTATGGATACGGTAACCGACTCGGGAATGGCCATTGCCATTGCGCGCGAGGGAGGAATCGGGGTGATTCATAAAAACATGAGCATCGCTGAACAGGCCCGCCAGGTTACCGCTGTCAAGAGGGCCGAAAACGGGATGATCTATGACCCTGTCACCATCTCCGGGGAAAAGACCGTGCGTGATGCCATAGAACTGATGAAGATCTTTAAGATAGGCGGGATACCCGTTATTGATGATAAAGGCTGCCTGGTGGGAATTGTTACCAACCGCGACCTGAGGTTTGAATACGACATGAATAAGCTGGTTTCTGAAGTAATGACCAGGGATAATTTGATAACTACCAACCTTACCACCTCCCTGGAGATGGCCTCAGAGATTCTTCAGAAATACAAAATTGAAAAGCTGCCGGTAGTTGATAAAAACAACAAGCTGATAGCCCTGGTCACTTATAAAGATATCACAAAAGCCAAAGATAAGCCACTGGCATCGAAAGACCACAAAGGACGCCTCAGGGTAGCTGCCGCAGTAGGTATTGCCAAGGATACTATCGACCGCATTGACGAGCTGGTAAAGGCACAGGTGGATGCCATTGTCATCGATACGGCACATGGTCATTCCCGATATGTGCTGGAAACCTTGAGGCAAGCAAAAAGCCGGTATCCTGAAATTGATTTTGTTGCTGGCAACATAGCTACTGCAGAAGCAGCTTCGGACCTTGTATTAGCCGGTGCCGATGCCGTGAAGGTGGGAATAGGGCCAGGGTCCATTTGCACCACACGCATCATAGCAGGGGTAGGCATTCCTCAGCTATCGGCCATTTACAATGTGAGTAAAGCCATCAAGAAAAGCGGGGTTCCGGTCATTGCTGATGGAGGTATTCGTTATTCAGGTGATATTGTAAAGGCTCTGGCTGCCGGGGCGCATTCCATCATGGCAGGATCGCTTTTTGCCGGGGTGGATGAATCACCGGGCGATACGATTATCTTTCAGGGGCGCAAGTTCAAGACTTACCGTGGAATGGGTTCGGTGGAAGCGATGCATTCAGGCTCCAAAGACCGATACTTTCAGGATGTGGAAGACGATATCAAGAAACTGGTGCCCGAAGGAATCGTGGCCAGGGTTCCCTACAAAGGATCGCTTGACGAAGTGCTTCACCAGCTGATTGGCGGGGTAAGAGCCGGGATGGGCTACTGCGGGGCTAAGAACATTGAAGCGTTGCATCATGCCAAATTTACCCGGATAACCCATTCAGGCATCCAGGAAAGCCATCCGCACGATGTGTCCATTACCAGTGAATCACCAAATTACAGCTCCAGATAAAAATCAATTATTAATAAACCCATTAACACAACAATTTATAAATAACTAAAGAAACAGGTCGTATTGGAACCACTCTTCACGTAATATGAAAACCATGATTAAATTATTCTGTTTAATTTCATTTATTCTTCTATCATTCAACTTATCGGCACAGAAAAAAGATAAAGTTGTGATGACCATAGGTGGCATCCCCGTCACCCAGGAGGAGTTTATTTTCAATTACAAGAAAAACAATGCAAACGTTTTAGAAGCCGGTGACAAGAAGACACCTTCCGAATACCTGGATCTTTATATCAAATTTAAGCTTAAAGTACTTGAAGCCCAGCATCTGGGTTACGATACCGTCCAGTCATTCATCGAAGAGCTGAAGGGTTACCGCCAGGAGCTGGCACGCCCCTACCTGACTGATGTTAGCTTCAATGAAGAGATGGTGCAAACAGCTTATTACCGCACCCGGCATGAACGAAAGGCCAGCCATCTGCTGGTTCTGGTA
>JACMKG010000391.1 GCA_014380255.1 Prolixibacteraceae bacterium
GGTATAAAACAAAAAATCTCTTTTTTACATTCTTTCCGGAACTTCGATACCGAGCAGTTTCATACCTGTTTTAATCGTTTTACCTACTGTTTCAGCTATTACCAGGCGAAGGTTGCGAACTTCAGCATTCTCTTCGGCTAGCATTGGAAACTCATGGTAGAATTGGTTGAACTCTTTTACCAGTTCATAAATATAATTGGCAATCAACGCCGGGCTGTATCCGTCTCCAGCTTCCTTGACGGCTACCGGAAATTGCGAAAGTACTTTAATCAATTGTAGTTCCTTGGCACCCGGCTCAGTTGTGATGGTCACCCGATGGTTTATAGCAATGTTCCGATCAGCAGCTTTGCGCATGATGGAGCGAATTCGGGCATAGGTATATTGGATAAAAGGACCGGTGTTGCCATTAAAGTCAATGGACTCTTCTGGATTGAAAAGCATGTTCTTTTTCGGGTCCACTTTCAGGATAAAGTATTTGAGAGCGCCTAATGCGATCATGCGGTAAGTCTCGGCAGCCTGCTCGGGAGTGTAACCTTCCAGTTTGCCTAACTCTTCTGAGGTCTTGCGCGACACTTCTACCATTCCTGCTATCAGATCATCGGCATCAACCACGGTACCCTCGCGTGACTTCATTTTCCCTTGTGGAAGTTCAACCATTCCATAAGAGAAGTGATGCAAACCCTTGCCAAATTCGAAGCCTAATTTATCAAGCAGGATCGACAATACCTGGAAGTGATAGTTTTGCTCGTTGCCAACCACATAAATCATCTGGTCGATGGGGTAATCCTCAAAACGTTCTTTGGCTGTGCCAATATCCTGAGTCATGTATACGGAAGTTCCGTCACTACGAAGCAGAATTTTCTGATCAAGACCTTCAGCGGTCAGGTCAGCCCAAACCGATGAGTCTTCCTGCTGGTAGAATACACCTTCGGCAAGGCCCCTTAAGACCTCATTCTTGCCATAAAGATATGTTTCCGACTCATAGTATATCTTGTCAAAATCAACGCCCAGTTCTTTGTAAGTTACATCAAAACCGGCATACACCCACTGGTTCATCATTTGCCACAGCTGAATGGTATCCGGATCTTTGGCTTCCCATTTCAAAAGAAGTTCACGTGCACCCTGCATCGATGGAGCATTCTGTTCAGCGTTTTCTTTAGTCTCACCTTGTTCGATTAACGAAGCAATCTCTTTTTTATACTCCTGATCAAATTTCACATAGTAATTACCTACCAGATGATCGCCTTTGATGCCCGTGCTCTCAGGAGTCTCGCCGTTGCCCCACATTTTCCAGGCATACATTGATTTGCAGATGTGAATGCCACGGTCATTGACTATGTTGGTCTTGACCACCTTATTTCCGTTGGCTTTCAATATCTCGCCCAACGAAAAGCCTAACAGGTTGTTGCGGATATGACCTAAATGCAGGGGTTTATTGGTATTGGGGGATGAATATTCAACCATCACCAACTTGGAGGCTTCGGTTGGTTCTGTAATTCCATAATTATCCGTCGGGCTGACCGAGTTAAGCACTGATAACCAGTAGTCGGATGAAATAACAAGGTTCAAAAAGCCCTTAACGACATTGTACTTGCTGACTTCCTCAACATGGGCCTGCAGATAGTCACCTATTTCGGCAGCTGTTTGTTCGGGCGATTTCTTAGATATGCGCACAAAAGGAAAGACTACCACGGTAACATCGCCTTCAAACTCTTTTCTGGTATTCTGAAGCTGAACAAGGTTGGTATCAATCTGCTGCTGATAACATCTTTCTATGGCTTCAACTATTTTATCACGGATAATCAGTTCAATCGACATTCTATTAACTTTGAAATTTGAGCGACAAAGATATTTGATTTTCGTTTGATAAATTCATTGAAATGCTGATTTAGGCATGGATACTTCTTAAATCGTTAATCGTTAATCGTTAATCGGCAATCGCTTATTCTTTTTCTTTAAAAAATGATCATATATGAGATTGAAACAC
>JACMKG010000392.1 GCA_014380255.1 Prolixibacteraceae bacterium
CGTTCTAGAATCATTTCGTGGATTTCATTGTTTTATAAAGGTATAAAAATGAATTCACCATATTCGACCATGAGAACTTCTTTTTTTCATCCACTATGTTGGCTTCAAACTCGGCCATCCGGTTATTCTCATAAAAATCGACCAGCACATCGGCAATCTTTTCACTATCGGGTTCGACCACATAACCGATTTTTCCATCGGGAATAATCTCAGACAAGCCGCCCACGTTGGTAACCAGCATGGGCTTGTTGAAATGATACCCGATCTGGGTTACTCCACTTTGGGTAGCGCTTTTGTAAGGCTGAACCACCATATCGGCTGCGCTGAAGTAAAGATTCACCTCTTCATCTGCAATAAAATCAGTACGCAGTTCAATCAAATCTTCCAGCTTGTTCTTTTTAATCAGTTCCAGGTAAGGCTCAGGACTGGAATAATATTCACCGGCTATAAGCAGCTTAACCGGGTATTTACGCAAACGGGCATCCGCGAAAGCGTTCAAAAGCAAGTCCAGTCCTTTGTAATCCCGTATGAATCCAAAGAAAAGAAGGTACCTCGTATTTACATCGAGCTTGAGTTTCTCCTTGGCAAATTCAAAGGAAAGCCTTTCCCCGTAATTATCAAAGATGGGGTGAGGGCAGAATCCAACCGGCAAATCACGCCTGAATGACTGAGCATCAGCCAGAACGCTTTTTGACATGGCAACTAGTCCATCAATGCGTGAAATGAAATAACTGGTCAGCATCCGATCGCCCGGGCGATGTTCATGGGGAATGATGTTATCGGCCAGGCAACTGATTTTACTGTGCCGGTTGCCGCGTATAAGCCCAGCGATGGTTCCCAGTGCGGGAGCCATAAAGGGCAGCCAGTATCGAATAATAACGAGGTCAGGCTTCTCTTTTCGGATCCTGCTTCCGACGCTTATCCAGCTGAGCGGATTAATGGAATTGATGGTTCTTTGAATGGATAAGTTCTCAGGAGCCGGTTTTAAATTATATTGTGTCTTCCCTGGAAAAAGGAATGAAGGGTATTGAACCGTGAAAGTTTCAATTTCCACGTCAAAGCCCATGGATACAAATTCCTGCGCCAGCCTTTCATTGGTAGTTGCAATTCCACCCCGGTAAGGGTAAGCCGGTCCGATTATTTTGATCGTTTTCAAGAATGTAGAGTTAAGGTTTGTTTTAACAAATGTGCAACATGTTTATCGATGGGGAATGTAAATTCATCCGGGTTTAGTGCCTGTACGCTTACCCATCTAAAAGACTGATTCCCGTTGACCATCTCGGGAAAATCAAAAGCAACGGATGAAATTCTCACCTGCGTAGGTTCTTTCAGTCGGGCCAGGTAATAAATGCTGATCAGCTGATAATCGTCCCAGAACAAAGCCTTCTGGTAAAAGTCGGTAGTATAGAAATGCCGGATGTCTTCAATCTCCTGCCCACACTCTTCCAACATTTCCCGTTTCAGGCAATCGACGGGGCCTTCACCAAAATCCAGACCTCCCCCGGGAAATTTGGTCATTTGAGTATCCAGTTGATACTCATCGGTCACCAGCACTTCCTTCAGCTCATTAAGGATGAGCCCGTACACTCTGATGGTAAACCTGGAAGGCAATTGTGCGGTCATGAATTAAAATGCATTGATCTCTTTGCAAGCGAATGTACAAAAATTATTTGTCAATGAATGAATTGATTTGACCAATGCCCCCTACTCAATAGATAATTAGATATAATTCAGGTTAGCCCGGGTGAAATCTACTGCACCTGTTTTAAGCTAACTGGGATCGAACTTAATTTTGTGTATTTACGGATCAATTGAAAAAGCAGGTGGATGAAT
Organism: Prolixibacteraceae bacterium; assembly: GCA_014380255.1. Next base: position 1,834 of record JACMKG010000392.1, read on the forward strand.
GATAGAAAAAAAACCGTGCTGATTCAATCATTCATCCCTTTCAATGAATAGCCTCCCGGGGTGGTACTTCTTTGTGATTGTCGCTGGATGCAACTATTGAATTCAAGCTAAAACCACCTCCTACATCCCTTTCATGGCTATTTATCGGGATGGCATCCTATGCTCGTCCAATCCTCATTTATTGCCATCATTAGTAACCCATCTGTAACTCATCTGTAACCTTTCTGTAACCTCAGATACAGAAAGGTTACAGATGAGTTACCAATGGGTTACTCAAGCAGGGATACTTCAGATAATGGACAGGTACAGTCATGGGGATGAATTTCGGTTTCTTTGGAAGTATTCTGGCCACCGGATTTTTGGATAGATCCCATGTATGGCCGTTATGACAAAATACGAAACTACATCAATAACTGAAGCACGACTACTAGAGCAGAATCTTTCAATGTTAAAATCAAGGATTTCAGATCACCCCAAATAGGGGTAAGAGGGGTAAGATTTTTCTTGTTTATGCAAACAAAGATGTATGCGTAATTTTTTTATTCTACCTGAAATGTCAATTGATCCGTGTTTATGCTGAGTACCCAAACAGACCAGAAACTTTCAAAAAATACACATGAAACACATTCGATAAAAAAGAACCAGGCATGAAAGCAGCGTAGACAAGATGGGTTCAAATCTGCCAGTTATTGAATGGCCGGAAGATTGAATAGGTCCCAAGGGAGAATAACAAGATTTTCGGCAAGAAATCACTATTCGTACCAATTTGCTGGTAAAGATATATGGGCTTAAGGATAATTGATAAAGAATTATCGGCTCCAGGCTGACTAACCCATTTTTAACTGCTCAGTAGTAAAAGCAATGATTTCCGGCACCTGGCCGGGTTCAAACCAATGGATATCCGGATCTTTCCGAAACCAGGTCAACTGTTTGCGGGCATACTTGCGCGAACTTCGCTTGATAAGATCAACAGCCTCGTCCAATGTACAGGTTCCATCAAAATACATGAACAACTCCTTATATCCTACCGTATTGAGGGAATTAA
>JACMKG010000059.1 GCA_014380255.1 Prolixibacteraceae bacterium
ATTCGGTAAACTTACTATTCAGCAAAGTCAGCATCTCTTTGGGATAACTGAAAATAAGCTGCTGGTTGAAGCCCGCAAGCCCATTTACCCCTACATCTTCATTTTTACCGATGTCGTTGGTCAAAGAGGCAATCTTTATAAACAAATCGCTTTCAGGAAAAGACTTTGGAAGCAACGTTGCTTTATTGGTTGAATAAGTAACCGATACCGACTGATAGGTTGCATTGAGTTTCTCCTGCGAATCGAAGATCATTTCCATCTTTTTAGGCAGGAATTGCGGCTTGCCCACAACAAAGGGGATATGCTGTAAAACAAGATACTTCTTGCGTATGATATCCAGAATACAAAAAGAAAATCCATCCAGGCCAACCTGGATGGATAGATGATATTCTGGTGTATTATTCAGATCGAATGTCTCGTCAGTCAAATTTAATTCATGCATATGGAAATATTATTCCCAGTTACCAGCATTGTTGTTTGTTTCTTCCAATGATCCCACTTTTAAACCAGGATATTTGCTATTGGTTCTTCTGGCTTCGTTCAGATTTACAACCTGCTGTCTGTCAAGGCCTCTTAATATAACATTGTTGTGAACTTTAGCTTCGAAAACAGGCACTTTAATTCCTGAACCGGTGGTAATGGCTGTTGCACCCAACTGGAACTCAGCAACGGTATCATTTAAAGGTACCTTTTTTATGTCAGCAAGATTATAGTTGTCTCCAAAAAGAGTGTCCTTTACGTTTACGTAAATGGTATCACGGATAATTTTACCTTCTTTTAAAGCCTGCTTTTCAGTATAGCCTGCTTCAATCATACTATCGGTTAACATACCGATCTTACGAACCAATGGCATTTTTCCGTTTTCCAGAAAGTTAATCAACGTATCCCAACTTCCGGTAAATTTCCCGTTTACTTCCTTATAAGCAAGCTCGGCTCTACGGATGTCTACCAACTTAGCTATCGTTGCCTCATATCTCACTTCTCTCTCTTTCTCAAAATCAAGAGGTTTTTCAACGCTGGTATATAAAAAGTAGGAAAGTATAATTACCAAAGACACAAGGACAATTTGTACTACTGTTTTCATCTCTATAATTTTAAGTTTAGTTTTGTATTGTTGCAAAATTATAAAAAAATACAAATTAGATTCTTAGGATTTGTTTTATTTTAGTGGCCTATGATAAAAAAACACATCCAAACCGAAATAATTAGGAACTTGGGCATACTTCCGACTGCCGGACAGGAAATTCTTACCTCCAAACTGGCTGATTTTATTGCTGAATCGGGAATGGATGCCGTCTTTCTGCTGAGAGGCTATGCCGGTACCGGGAAGACTACCCTGGTGAGCGCACTGGTAAAAACGCTCACCAAGTTTAAATTCAATTCAGTCTTACTGGCCCCAACAGGGCGTGCGGCTAAAGTTCTTTCGACTTATACGGGCAGAAATGCTTATACTATTCATAAAAACATTTACCGCCAGCAATCCTCCAGTGATGGCTCCGGTCGTTTTGTGCTGAATAAAAACCTGTGCAAAGACACCTTCTTTATCGTTGATGAAGCTTCCATGATTTCCAATTCAACGGCCGAGACCTCGATCTTCGGATCGGGCCGCTTGCTGGAAGACCTGATTGAATACGTGTACATGGGTTCCAATTGCCGCCTGATACTGGTAGGTGATACCGCGCAATTACCCCCCGTGGGCCTGGATGTAAGCCCGGCCTTGTCGGGTAAAGAGCTTGAACAATACGATCGCGAGGTGTATGAGTACGAACTCACCGAGGTGGTAAGGCAGGATAAGAATTCGGGCATCCTTTACAATGCTACCTTCCTGCGTAACCTTATCACGGAACAAAGCGATTATGCAGGATATTTTAACCTCGAATACAAGCAGTTTGACGACATGCGCCGCCTGGCGGGCGCTGATCTTATAGAAGAAATATCAACCTGCTATGACCGCTACGGGCTCATTGAAACAATCGTGGTTACCCGGTCAAATAAGCGTGCCAACAAGTTTAATGAAGGTATACGCAGTACCATCCTTTATAAAGAGGCTGACATATCGGTAGGCGATCTTTTACTGGTGGTAAAAAACAACTATTTCTGGCTCGAGGAAAATGAAAAGATTGATTTTATTGCCAATGGCGACATTGCTGAAATTATTTCTATTTATAAATACGAAGAGTTATACGGCTTCCGGTTTGCCAACGTAAGCTTGCGCCTGCTCGATTACCCGGATATTGAATTCGACTGCAAGATTATACTCGATGTACTGGCCATTGAATCTGCTTCCTTGTCGGGCGAGCAGAACCGTAAGTTGTTTGATGCCGTGTCTGAAGATTACGTGGATATAAGGAGTAAGAAAAAACGATGGGAAGAGATCCGGAAGAATCCTTATTTCAATGCCCTGCAGGTGAAATTTGCCTACGCGGTAACCTGCCACAAGGCACAGGGTGGACAATGGAGTGCCGTGTTTATCGACCAGGGGTACCTGACCGAAGAGATGATTAATACTGAGTTCCTGAGATGGCTGTACACTGCCTTTACCCGTCCGACAGAACGGTTGTACCTGGTGAATTTCAACAAGGAGTTTTTTGAAGAATGAAAAGGATTTACAATTAGACAATTTACCATTTACAATTTCAGCTCTGTCCATCAGCCCATCTAACTACTTATCCTACGCACCCCTTAACTTGGAATTTGGAACCTTGAACTTTAAACTCTTTTCATTCAACATTTAACATTTCCCATTCAACATTTCCTTCTCACACCAGCTTCTGCTTCTCCACATTAAACACATCGCCTTCCATGATGGCTTTTGTTTGGGGGAATATCCTGACAGCTTCTTCCAGGATGGGGGAGTGGTCTTTGTACCTTGCCGAGAAATGACCAATCAGCAGTTTACCTGCCCCGGCTCTGGAGGCTGCCGTAGCTGCATTCTTGCCTGTTGAGTGGTAAGTTAACCGGGCCAGCTCCTGGTTGTCTTCTGCAAAGGTGGCTTCGTGGTATAGAAGGTCAACATCCCTGATCGATTCGATGTATGATTCCTCGAAGCGCGTATCGCTGCAAAAAGCAAACGATCGTGGCTTGTAATGATTAATGGTCAGTTGGGCATGCGGAATCACCTTTCCTTCTGAAGTGATGAAATCGCCCCCTTCTTTGATGCGTTGCCTGTCACGGATAGGTATGTTGTATTCCTGTAGCATTTCGGGCCTTAAATTGGGCAAGGCCGGTTTTTCCTCGAACCTGAAGCCACAGGTGGGAATGCGGTGATATAAAGGGAAGGAATATACTTTTACTTTTTTGTCTTCAAAGATTAAATCCTCACGGTTGAAATTCAATGGGTGAAAGACAATCCTGAAAGGAATCTCGCCCGGGTACAGGAAGCTCAATTGGGCAGCGGTGTATTTCTGTAAATCGGAGTGCGAGTAGATATGCAGATCCTTTTCACGGCCGAGCAAAACAAAGGTGGAGATAAGGCCTATGAGCCCAAAGATATGATCACCGTGGGTGTGGGTTATAAAGATGTGGTTAACCTTCGAAAAGCCGATCTTGTATTTTCTCATCTGCGTCTGGGTGCCTTCTCCGCAGTCGATTAAAAAAAACCGCCCGAGCACATTGAGTGCCTGGGCGGTTGGATATCTGTTTGCTGTTGGTAATGCAGAGCTTGAGCCGAGTATGGTTAATTGAAAAGGCATAGTTTTATCTGATTTGGTCAGCTTATTTGTTTACCTTTTTCAACAAGAATCATTGCTGCTTCGGCCTCCGTCCGGGTAATAACCAGAACGGTGTGAAGCATTGAGATCCTGATAATCTGCTCAAAATCCCGTTGTAATCCGGTTAAGATAAATGTACCCATTGCATCTTCGCACAGGCGGTTACCTACTAAAATAGCGCTTAAGCCCGACGAATCACAATACTCACATTCACTAACATCCAGAACGAGATTTCTGTCACCAGCAGCACTTGCTTTTATTAATTCTGACTTCAAGGCTGGAGCATTCATCGTGTCCAGCCTCTCTGTCCGAATTTTTACAAGTGTATAGTCTGTATGTTTTTGCAGTTCGAAATCCATATATGAAATATATTAAATTCTAATGGATTTTTTATGCAACCCTACTAGTTTTCTTTTTGCTCGTCAGCTTCCATCTGAGTCCTTAAAGCTGCCAGCTCAGAAATGTCACCAAGGGTGGTTTTTTCACCGGTGTTTTCTTTAGCAGGTTTTGTAGCTTTCTTGGTTTCAGGTTTTGTACGGGTAGTCTTTCTTTTAGCTGTTTCTTCAGCTTTTTTCTCATCTTCGAAAACTCTTGAATGAGATAAGATAATCCGTTTGGCAGCTTTTGAGAATTCGATTACTTTGAATTCCAGTTTTTCTTCCAGCTGAGCCTGGCTTCCGTCTTCTTTTACAAGGTGACGAGGAGTGGCAAAACCTTCAACGCCGTAAGGAAGAGCAATGGTAGCTCCCTTGTCGAACAATTCGATCACAGTTCCTTCGTGTACTGAATCAACCGAGAAAATGGTTTCGAATACATCCCATGGATTTTCTTCCAGTTGTTTGTGTCCAAGGCTCAAACGACGGTTTTCCTTGTCAATGTCAAGAACCGTTACTTCGATCTCAGAACCAATAGAAGTGAATTCAGATGGATGTTTGATTTTCTTGGTCCAGCTAAGATCCGAGATGTGGATCAGGCCGTCAACACCTTCCTGGATTTCAACAAATACACCGAAGTTGGTGAAGTTACGTACTGTAGCTTTGTGTTTTGTTCCAACACCAAATACAGTATCAATATCTTGCCAAGGATCAGATTTAAGCTGTTTGATACCCAAAGACATTTTGCGTTCTTCGCGGTCAAGAGTCAGGATCTGAGCTTCTACCTCATCGCCCACTTTCAGGAAGTCCTGAGCAGAGCGTAAGTGCTGTGACCATGACATTTCAGAAACGTGGATCAGACCTTCAACACCAGGAGCAATTTCTACAAATGCACCATAGTCAGCCATTACAACCACTTTCCCTTTAACCGGGTCGCCAACTTTCAGTTCAGCGCCAAGGCTATCCCATGGGTGAGGAGTTAATTGTTTCAGACCTAAAGCGATGCGTTTTTTCTCGTCATCGAAGTCAAGAATTACTACATTCAGTTTCTGGTCAAGCTCAACAATTTCGTTTGGATGAGTAATACGACCCCATGAAAGGTCGGTAATGTGGATTAATCCATCAACGCCACCAAGATCAATAAATACTCCGTAAGAAGTGATATTCTTAACAGTACCTTCAAGTACCTGGCCTTTTTCAAGTTTAGAGATAATTTCTTTCTTCTGCAGTTCGAGTTCAGCTTCGATCAATGCCTTGTGAGAAACTACCACGTTACGGAATTCATGGTTGATTTTAACCACTTTGAATTCCATAGTCTTGTCAACATACATGTCATAATCGCGAATCGGTTTCACATCAATCTGTGAACCTGGAAGGAATGCCTCGATTCCAAACACGTCAACGATCATACCACCTTTTGTACGACATTTAATGTAACCCTTAATGATTTCATCTTTTTCAAGGGCTTCATTCACGCGATCCCATGAACGCAAGGCTCTTGCTTTTTTGTGTGAGAGGATCATCTGGCCTTTCAAGTCTTCCAGACTTTCAATGTAAACCTCAACTAAATCTTTTGGTTTTAATTCGGGGTTGTAACGGAATTCGTTAAGGCTCACAATACCATCTGATTTGTAGCCAATGTCAATAACAACTTCACGTTTGTTCATCGAAATAACCTTACCTTCAACTACTTCCTTTTCCTGAACAGTAGTAAGGGTTTTCTCATAAAGAGTTTCCAGATCGTTTGCGCTTCTGTCGCTAAACCCTTTGTCTTCTTTTACCAAAGCATCCCAGTCAAAATCGGATGATTCAGCAACTACCGCTTTAGGGGCCTTTGCTGCCTTTGGCGCTTTTTCAATTTTCGCAGGAGCTGCAAATTCGTCAGCCTCAGCTACAACAGCTTCTTCAACTGCTGCGGTGGATGTTTCAACAGTTTCCTGTTGTGTGAGTTCTTCCTTTGGTTCAAGGTTCTCAGTGTTGTTTTCTACCATTTAATAATCAATTAATTAATGAGTTAGACTATATATTAAATATATGCGCGGCAAAATTAAGACTATTCCGCTATAAAAAAAAGTTTTCTGCACATTTTCACTATTTTACGTGTTCAATTAAAATTAGGAGTCATTCGGCAGTCCTATTTTTTCAGAATGAAGTATCCGATGGGTTCATCGGTTCATTAAATAAAGAGACAAAGTGCCTGAGTACCTGAGTGCCTGAGTGCCTAAGAAAGACATATTTCATCTTATTGATTATATATGTGAGTAACAAATTGATTTTTTCTGAAAAAGGAGTAAATCATCCGTGTTATGTCTTTCTTAGGCACTAAGGTACTCAGGCACTCAGGCACTTTATTCCTGTACTTTAAAAACAACAAATGACCCCAAGCTTTAGTGCTGTAACCCCGGTGCATGCTGCTGCCATTTGCTGATGATTGGAAAATGATTGGAATGTTGTTAGAAGGTTATTCGAATTATATTCGTGTCCATACGAACAACCTTCGAATCACCTTCGAACGACCTTCGAATAACCAGTAAATCGATGGGTTATAGAATACTAAAATCAAGGGGCATTTTGAACCCTGAAAAATGGCTTAAAAAAATGGAATGGTTGAACAGAAATTCATGATACGTCTCAGTGCTACGCACCTGAAAAGCCACGCGGGCAGCTTATTCAACCATAATGACAGTGCTACGCATCTGGATAGCCGCGTTAGCGGAAATAGTATGGTAGAATTGGAATATCGCCCACAAACAGCCGCTTTAGCGGTGATACTAACTTGGAATAGATTCCATCTCATAAGGTTATTTAGTTGGATGTTCAGTTCAAATACCGAGAGGACTTAGTAGCACTTCCTGTTTGAACTACCGCTTTCTTATATTTGAAAACTTGCGTAAATTATTTATTTCTAATTCGATTGGAATGACTAAGTTTCTGCTTCTCAGTACGAACAAATCAGATAAATAAGTATTTTTGAAGCGTGGATAATCCACTGTAAAATAAAACAGTGGCTATCTGCGTTTATCTCGAACTTGTAGTAATATTGATACAATGAATTCTGTAAACAGTTATTCATTCCCCGCACTGGTTGTAATGCTGATGTTGATTTGGGGAATTGGTTCACCGGTCTTTTCACAAAGTAGTTTTCCTGGAAAAGGTACTTACGACGGCAAAATTGGTAATGATCCCATCATCCTGATGGTTGATGAGAGTGACTCAACGCTGGTAAAAGGCTATTATGTGCTGAACCGTGGAAAGTCGGTCGAGGAAAGCCATTCCTTCTCGCTGGGCCAAACGGGGAAAAGGAGCTTGTTCCAATCCGATTTGTACTTGGGGAAGATGAAAGGAGCTAAAATCACCATGGATGATTTTGCGGGTACACTTTCCCTGTTGAATAAAAAGAAGAAATTCTTCTTCTGGAGGCAAAAAGCTGAATTGAATTTCCTGAGAAGGCCTGAAATAACTGTAACGCCTACAGAACGGTATAAACATGAGATATTCCCCAGGGTGGAGGTGAAAAGCGATCTTTTATACGGTAAGGCCAAAGGGTACTGGACCCATGTGCCCTATTCGGATGACCCGTATATTACCACCCTTAGCAAAGGGATGGTCAGGGCGTTCAACGACCCTGAGTTGCTGGACCTGAAACTGGATATTTATTACCCCAAGACCGATCTGTTTAAGAACAGGCCGCTGGTTATGCTCATTCACGGTGGAGCCTTTTATATAGGAAGCAAGGAATCGGCCTGTGAGCGTGAACTGGCCACCACCCTGGCCAGAAGAGGCTATGTGGTAGCTTCGATTGATTACCGCCTTGGGTTTAAGCTGCTGCCTGCCGATATTGAGATGAGTGCTTACCGGGCTATCCAGGATGCCCATGCTGCCCTTCGCTATTTAGCGCACAATGCCAAGGGGCTGGGAGTGGATCCCAACCAGATTTATGTGGGAGGAACCAGCGCGGGTGCCATGGCCTCGCTGAACGTAGCCTTTATGGATAACGATGAGCGCCCCGAACGAATTAAGCAGGCCTTTCGGGAAGGCAGGCTGAACCGGATCGAAGAATCGGGTAATAAATACACCGAAAAGTTTACCATCAAAGGGGTGGTTAATTTTTGGGGCGCGGTGGCCGATCTGAATATTATTGACAGGGATGAACGAATTCCTGTACTGTCGGTTCATGGCACCGCCGATGATATTGTACCCTATGAAACCGATTACCCCTTCAGGAATGCCAGGATGATCAACCGTTTTGTGGTTGACAAGATGTATGGCTCGAAGCTGATTGATGACCGGCTGAAGATACTTGGCATCCGTAACCGGCTGGTTTCACTCGACGGATTAGGGCACGAGCCGGAGCTAGATAATTACAAGACCCTGAACCAGTGGATGGATACCATCAAGGGATACAGTACCCAGTTTTTTTATGAAGAAACGGCCCCGGAGATTAAATTGCCGGCCAGTCAGCTGAATGTATCTG
>JACMKG010000393.1 GCA_014380255.1 Prolixibacteraceae bacterium
TAAGCCGGGTAAGTATTTGCTGGATAAAGGATTGAGTACCAACGAAATTATTAACATGCTGCGTTCAGGTGATCAGCAGCCCGTGATGGTTACTTTCAATAACCTTCGTTTTATTGAAGCCAAACTTTTCATACACGGCAGGATCATTGAATTTTGTGATCAATTCCAAAGAGTCAGGCTCGATATATTTGGCCACTGCGCCAGCCAGTTCTTCAACAAAACGAAGGTTATTGAAAGTAACCATCACGGGTTGCTGGTCACCTGAACGCAGCATATTAATAATCTCATTGGTACTCAATCCTTTATCAAGCAAATATTTACCCGGCTTAATGGATTCAGCGTATTTCTTGCGCTTGGCAACCCAGTTGAAAGCCTTGTAATTGGTAATGATCTGGTGTTTTTTCAAGCTATCCACCACTTGGTCATAGGTGGCATTCAAAGGGATGATAATGCTGCCCGGCGTATAGATATTTGGTTCAAAGATGTAGTTATACAGCTGATATCCACGCAGTCCTACTAATGACAGTGCTACCACAAAAACGATCACTATCCATTTATTCAATCGGGGGAATAGCATTATCCGTCCTTTATTGATTATTTCCATATCTCTCGGTTTTTGTCGATAAAAATAATCATTTCATCCAAAGAACCTACTCTATTTTCAGGCTCTTCGAATAAGAATACACTTAAATGCCTGAATGATTGCTTGTAATATTTACCTTAATTTCGAAAGTAAACAAAGTCATTACCGCTCACTTTACCTTAATTTGCGTATTTTCGTCATCCGTTAAACATGTAAATAAACACATTTATGCATCAGGTTAATTTGGCTGAAAACATATACTACCTCGGATTCAACGACCGTAGAACGCATCTATTCGAAAATTTATGGCCTATTCCCAATGGAGTATCCTATAATTCATACTTAATAGTGGATGAAAAAGTTGCTTTAATTGATACCGTAGAGCATTCTTTCACGGAAGACTATCTGACCCAAATTGACCAATTAACCAATGGACGGCCTGTTGATTATCTGATCATCAACCACATGGAGCCTGATCATTCCGGATCCTTGAAAGCCATTGTGAACAAATATCCCGGAATTACCTTGGTAGGCAATAAGAAGACCTTCGATATGGTGGCCAACTACTACGAGGTCTCTGAAAACACACTGGAAGTATATGATGACTATGAATTGCCGCTGGGAAAAAACCTGTTAAGATTTACTACCATCCCTATGGTACACTGGCCTGAAACCATGGTCACCTATGAGATGACCAATAAAATACTTTTCTCGGGCGATGCCTTTGGAAGCTTTGGAACCCTTGACGGGGGCATCTTCGATGACGAGCTGAACCTTTCGGTGTATGAGGAGGAGATGATGCGTTATTTCACCAACATCGTAGGCAAATACGCCCCCCACACCCAGCGTGCCATGAAGAAGATTGAAAGCATCGATGTAAAGATGATTGCAGCTACCCATGGACCCATCTGGCGCACCAATCTGCCCTTCATCCTTGACCGGTATGAGAAATGGAGCACCTATACCACCGAACCGGGAGCCGTAATCGTTTATGGTTCGATGTATGGAAATACCGCTAAGATGGCCGATGTAATTGCCCGTCAGCTGGCTGTTCGCGGAATAAAGAACATCCGCGTATACGATGCCTCCAAAACCCATGCTTCCTATATTATCAGCGACCTTTTCAAATACAAGGCCTTTATCGTTGGAAGTGCGGCTTACAACAACGAACTTTTCCCATCGGTCGAGAATCTGCTTACCAAAATTGAGCATTACGGCATCAAAAACCACCTGCTTGGCATCTTTGGATCCTTCGGCTGGAGTGGCGGAGGGGTTAAGAACCTTCAGAAATTTGCCGAAGCCATTAAATGGGAAGTGGTAGGCGAACCCGTTGAAGAAAAGGGAACTCTTAAACAAGCCAAGTTTGATCATTGCATCCAGCTAGCCAACGTGGTAGCTGATAGATTGTTGGAATTATAAAACAAAACTACGTCCCCTGTGTCATCTTAAAAAAAGGGATACAGGTTTTAATAGATCAAAAATAATAGTATAACCAATGGATTTAAGGTAAGCCTTGAATCCATTGGTTTTTATATAGGTTCTTTCGATGGTTATTGTATCTTTACTGGCATAATATTTGATTATTTTTACTTTTATTTTTGCAAATCAATGTCTTAACCACCTGATCAATGAACCTTATTCACCACAAATGCATCTTGCTATGCATTTTCCTAACCTTTTCAACAACACTTTTCGCTCAAAAATTAAACATATTTGGCTCGGTAAAAGATTCATCGACCGGGGAAACCCTTATTGGCGCTGTGGTGTTGATTAAGGAGACCAATCAGGTTGTTGTTGCAAATAATTATGGATTTTATTCCATCTCGCCCTCATCCGGAAAGTTTACTGTTGTGTGCAGTTATCTGGGATACACCTCATTTATTAAATCTGTAGAGATCGAAAAAAGTACTGAATTGCATATAGAACTTTCTCCGCAAAGCACATCGCTGAATGAAGTGATTATCCATGGAAATAAATCGACCATCCACTCTACCTCGGTCAGCAAAAACACCATCCAAATAAAACAGATCAAGGCCATCCCATCGATGACCGGGGAGCCCGATGTGCTGAAAAGTCTTCAACTGTTGCCAGGGGTACAGACTGCCGGGGAAGGTTCAACCAATCTGAGTGTCCGGGGAGGTTCATTTGATCAGAATTTGATTATTCTGGATGAAGCTCCTGTTTACAATCCTTCCCATGCGCTCGGCTTCTTTTCCACCTTTAACACCGATGCCCTGAACAACGTTTCCTTCTATAAAGGAGCTTTCCCTGCCCAATATGGCGGAAGGCTGTCTTCGATTGTCGACATTACCATGAGGGAAGGCAATTACAAAAAATATGCTGCCAATGTGGGCATTGGGCTGCTGGCAAGTAAGACGACCCTGGAAGGCCCGATTATCAAAGACAAAGCATCGTTTATCATTTCAGGCCGGTACAGTTATGCGGGACAAACACTTAATCTGGCAGGAAAGTTTGGCCAGCAAGTATTGAATATTTGGGAGTTACGCAACTTTAACGACCAGAATGAAATCAACTTTTATGATCTGAACGCCAAAATAAATTACCGGATCAATACTAAAAACCACCTTTATCTCTCGACATACTCAGGAGGCGACCGGTTTTACAGTTACTCGCTCAACAACAGTAATTCACTTGAATGGAGGAATCTTACCTCTACGCTTCGGTGGAACCACGTTTTCAGCAGTAACTTGTTTTCCAATTTTACGGCCTATTACAGCAATTACAACTATTCCTACTTTATTGGTGATGACCTGAGAAACTTCACCTGGAAATCAAATATACAGGAAGGTGGGTTAAAGGCTGATTTCAGTGCCTACCTAAATTCATCGAACCACGTAAAATTTGGCGCTTCCACTATCTATCATTATTTCGAGCCTGGAAAGATTTTGCCCCATGGCAACCATTCGAGTGTAAAGCCATTTTCGTTAAGCAATAAGAATGCCGTAGAAACCACACTTTATTTCAGCAATGAACAAAAAATATCCGAAAGACTTAGTTTAGACTATGGTATTCGTTATGCCGGTTTTATAACTATTGGACCCGATACCGTTTTTCAGTACAACGAGGAAAAAACACAGGTAATTGGTTTTGAAGACTATAAAAGCGGTGAAGTAGTTCAGTTTTACCATAGCCTTGAACCACGTATTTCGGCTCGTTACCTTTTGGGATCCCGCAGTTCCGTAAAGCTGGCCTATGGCCGGACCACTCAATTTCTGCATTTACTGAGCAATTCCGCTATGGGCCTTCCAACGGATGTGTGGATGCCACCCGACAAGAATATCCGTCCTCAATCGTCTGAACAGTTCGTCCTGGGTTATTATCGGTCTATCAGTAATAACAAATACGAGTTTACTACTGAAGTTTATTATAAAACGCTCAAAAACATCATCGACTTTAAAGAGAATGCCAACCTTTTTATGAACAAGCACATTGATACCCAGATTTTAAGCGGAGACGGCTATACGTATGGCAACGAATATATGCTGGAAAAGAAAACAGGTAAACTAACCGGATGGATAGCCTACACATTTTCGAAAACCCAGTACCGGATTGAAGGTGTTAATGAGAATCGTTATTTTTCACCCCGATGGGATATTAGGCACAATCTTTCTATTACGGGTAACTATCCGCTTAATCAGAAATGGAGTGTATCAAGTACTTTCAAATTTACTTCAGGTGGCTTTGTTACTATTCCTGAAGGTTCATTTATATATAACGGATCTTCCTTTACCTATTATTCTGAAAGAAACGGCTACCAGGTTGAGCCTTATCATCGACTGGACGTATCGTTTACTTACAAACCCTCGAAAAACAGTATTCGTAAGCGGCAATCGGAATGGGTATTTGGCATTTATAACATATACGACCGAAAAAACATTTACACCCTTTTTGCCCGGCAGGAAGGGCATTATCTTGGCTCGGCAATATTCAATAAAATGTACCTTTTTGGTATCGTTCCCTCGATTACCTATCACCTAAAATTTTAAGCCATGCGAAATATATTTATAGTCCTGTTCCTGGTAATTTTTACTTTTTCGTGTATCAAAGATTATGAATTAGACATGAAATCTTCCCAGCCTAGAATGGTGGTTGAAGGGATGATAACCAATATGGACGGCCCCTATTTAATCCGACTGACGAAAAGCAGGAATTTTTTGACTTTCGTTCCCAATTGGAACAATTCAGGCGTTGACACAACTTACAGTTACTTTTATCCGAAAGGAGAGACACAATCCATCCAGGATGCAGAAGTTTTCATAACAGATTTGACTACCTCATTCACTGACACCCTAATAAAATCTCCTGCCGGTGAATGGCATTACTATGAAGCCCGAAATAATTACCCTGCATGGAAGGATTTTCAGGTGGGTGATACCAGTATCATCAACGGATTTTATCAAACAACAAAAATCAAAGGGATTCCTGGACACACCTATGCCTTAACCATTAAATGGCAGAATCAGGAATACCATGCTGAAAGTTATATGCCTCCATTACCATCGATTGATTCTGTTCAGTTTAATTTCACCAAAGGAGAAATCGGGAAAACAGACTACAATATTCCTTTGCTTTTTTTCAAAGAACCTCAAAACGAGCGTAATTACTATTTGTTTATTACCACGGGAAATAACCGTGTATGGCCTTATTCTATCTTAAGCGATGAGTACCTGAAAGACTATGTCAACGGGTTGGATGTTTGTAAAGGTATCGCTCCTGATTATTGGATGAACGCTTATCCTTATGTATTTGATGGAAAACTTACGTGGGATTACTTTATTGAGATGCACTCATTGACAAAGGAAAGTTACGAATACTACAAGGCCTTGATTCAACAATTCAGAACAGATGGTGGGGCTTATTCTCCAAGCCCGGCATCGCCTCCCACGAATCTGGATAATGGAGCATTGGGCTTTTTCAGAGCTTCAGCCGTAAACCGGGTTGATTTTAAAAGTGACCATTGAAAGAGATGGACGATGATATGACTTTATATCAAACGAATCGTCTATTAGAATAGAGGATGCCGATTTGGAACTTAGGAGCTCATAAGGGTAGTAAAAAATTACCGTTATGGCGATTTATAAGTTAACTTCCGAGGCTGTTATCAATCTTACGGGGCCAACCAATCCTGCGGATTTCAGCGGGCTGTTATTGCGAAAATAATACCAGATGGAGAATGTCTTTCGGCCTTGAGAAGGACGAGGCTGATTTTTAACGAACCATTCGGGATAAGCCAACATAGCCCTTCCCATTTTCTCTCCACGATCCTGCCCCCACTCAAAATCAGCAGGTTCATGCTCATCGCCAATCAGGCGGTTGGCCCAGTTGGTTGTTACAAGAATTTCCAGCTCGTTTTCCCCAGCAACAAGCCAATCGGTAATGTCTGTCTGATAAGGCGGATACCACAGTACCCCTGCACTTTTACCGTTGACGCGCACTTCGGCAATATCGTTCATTTCACCCAAATCAAGCAGGAATCGTGTTTTTGGAGAAGTCTTATTTACTGATACTATCTTTCGGTAAGTGGCTGTTCCTGCAAAATAATTCACCGACTTACTACTGTGTTTGCTGAAATCAATTAATTCAGGGAATTCCAACTCAAACTTCTGATCGGTTTTTGGTGCAAAAGCTACTTTCCAGGGTCCCGATAATTCAACCGGAGCATTCGCTTGAATATCAATTGTTTTTTGTTTTCCTGAAGCATAAACAAGAGCAATAGAAACAGCTTCGGAGGCTCTCAAAACAGGTGATTCGCTTTTGTTGCAAAGAATAGTCCAATTGGTATTTCCATTCCTTGCAGAAGCTGAAACCAAATGATCAGCTTTGGAAGCAGCTTTTCTGAAAACCACAAACACAGATTGCATCCCTTTTAGATTCAGGTTAACTGTTGTTCTTCCATCCATGTCATTCCAAACAAGAGCATTGGAAATGCTGCCGTCTTCGGCTTGCCACAATTCAGGTTGTTTCCCTGAGACCAGAAATGAAACTGAAATGGTCTGCGCTTTTTCAGATTGATTGGCTACAAAATAAATATCGGTAGCTGCAGAATGACGGTGAGCTATTTTAATGTCGGATGGGTTAATGGCTTTTAAAATCTGATAATCAGGTATTATTCCGGCTTTTTCAACAGCATCTTCCAATTTGGTGAATATGAATCCTTTTTTATACTTGTTAGAACTGCCGGTTCCCCATACTTCTTTAGCCAATTGATTCAGTTCTTCATCACATTTAGGAAAGTCTTTCAAACTGGGAGATTTGACAGGTTTGGCCGAAACGATGGTAGCACCTTTGGAAACCAACTGTTTTATTTTACGGGCAACTTCTGGCAAAATATACCCATCACCGGGAAAGACCATGAATGGGTAGACTCTTCCTGATGGCAAAACTATTTTTCCATTTTCAACAGTTATCTTCTCTTTTATAAAATCAGTCACTGAAATCAAATCTGAGAAACCCTGTACTTTTCCCACGCATAAATAATCTGAGGGCTGTTCGCCGTATTGTAATAGTGCCTGACAACGAGCCAGGTAGGTAAAGAAAGCCTTTGCGGGTTCGAACCAGGTTTGGTTACGCCCAAAGTGCGTTCCCCACCATCCCATGCCCATTCCTGGCTGGTAGCGATCATCAAATGGTTGATGAACCCAATGGTGCAAAATCAAGCGATTGATTCCCTGGGCAAAAACTTTATCGGCAGTAGGTTTCAAAAAAGCAGGATCTTCAGTAAACTGGCTCACTTCGGGCCTTCCTGTGAAAGCCTCGGCGCCAACCACGGTCTTTCCCGCAGCCCTTGCAGAAGCCGGAACCGCGCTTTCAATTCCATCATTACTGGCTGTCCAAAACTCTGCCATTGGTAGATCGGCCAAGGCAACTCCCTGAGGGGTGTTGAAAGGTCCGCCATAAGGTTCAAACTGAAGATCAAGTTTGGCATCGTTCAGCATTTTCTTTCCGATATTCCAGCCATTTTCATAAAACAGCTGGTCAATCACATCGCGGTAATCCCAGTCAAAACGGGCCGTTTGGTCTGCAGTTTCCACCATGCGCCGGTCCTTGCTGTCTTTTTCAGTTCCTACCGTCAGACTAAATGAAGCCAGCCATGGAATCGGGTCATATCCTTTGCTCCTGATAAACTCATCGCGAAATATTGGTGTCCAGTTCTGATTTCCAGCTTCATAACTATCAATAAGCATGTGTTTAAATGACTTGCCCATGTATGGGCTCAACTGTTCTTTCAATGGATCGAGCACCGATTTCCAATGAGCAGTACTCTGTTCGGCGCTCATTTTATCAACTTCCAGTACTTTTCCCAAAAGATCATCAGGAACCGGGTGAGGGGGTCTACCGGTAGAGGCATGACAAATACGATAAATGATCCATTTACCTGAAGGAGCCTTCCATTTCAATCCGTTCCCGGTAGCATAATGTGAGAGGTTCAGCACTTCAGATACATCAATTGTCTTTTTTTCGGCAGGAACTGCCAGAACGACAATGTCCTTATAATAGGAAATTTTCCTTCCTGTCCATCCCCAGCCTTCATCGGCAATCAGAACCGGAGCTTTTAACGTAAGGTTAATTTCTGCTCCTCCTGAAATTATTGTATCACTCCAAACCAAACGCTGCATGCTATGTTCCTCTTCAATCCACGGGCCGCCTGTTGTTGAATAACCTACCGTATTGTGCAATCCGATTTCAAGACCCAGACGTTGTGCTTCGGAGGCAGCAAAGCGGATCGCTTCCCAGTAGGCTGGACTGCGATAAGTTTGCTCAGGCCATGGATTATTCAGTGTTGGAGCGTGAGACTCCTGAACAGCCGATGCCAGATTGAAAATGGTTGCCCCACCTATCCCTTCCGCTTTCATCGCTTCCAAATCCTTTGTTATGCCTTCTTTTGAGAAGTTGGACCCCATCCAATGCCACCAAACATAGGGTTTAACAGATGTTGGGGGATTAAGGAAATGAGACTCGGGATTATCTGTTGGGATGGAAGGCGTTTGCGCCATAACCGGAATGGATAAGAACAATAAAGCCATGAACAGTAGCTGGTGAAATGATTGGTGCATTGTGTTATTCTTTTGGTTTTAATTCGTAATGATACCCTGGATAAAAGTACAATCAAATGATAGCAGAATTACAGTATTTTCTATTAATGGTTCTATAACGATTTGTGTGGGTAAAGATAAAACGGTTTAACTTTAGAAGCAAAAAAAGGTATATGGATTCTACTGATATATTTAAGTTAGCATTGAATATTGTTGAACCATGGTTTATTGAGGAGATCAAACTTGAAAA
>JACMKG010000394.1 GCA_014380255.1 Prolixibacteraceae bacterium
ACCGGAGCTCCTGTAGGAGATGCCATGGTAACGATCCCGGGATTGGACACCCCGGTAGCTCCCGGTTCTACTGTGGGAGGTACTTTGCTGATTAATTGCATCAAGGCCGAACTGGCCGGATTACTGACCGCAGCCGGGCAACCACCCAAGGTACTGACCAGTGCTGCGATTGTTGGCAACGAGCGGGCGGAAGCATTGTTTGAAAGCGCGTATGATGAACATGCCCACCGCTTGGCCCGGTTGTTTGAGAATGTGGGAAAATAAGTGCCTGAGTAACTTAGTGCCTTAGTAATTAAGGCACTCATGAATTAAGGCACTCAGGAACTTAAATATCAAAACATGACACATCTTTTCAATCATCAGCTCATTCCATTGCTTGCCCAGACCGACGTGCTGGTTGTAGGAGCAGGTTCTGCAGGCTGTATGGCAGCCATGGCGGCAACACAGTTGGGTGGTTACTCTGTGATGCTCGTTGAACGAACTGGCTTTCCCGGAGGTACTTCCACTCAAATGTTGGATACCTTTTATGGTTTCTTTACCCCCGGCATTGCGCCGCGCAAGATCGTTGGAGGCTTACCTGACAGGGTAGTGGATGAATTGGATAAGACTCATGATATATTTCTAAGGCCCAATACCTATGGTGCAGGTACGGGCATCAATTACAATCCTGAACGACTAAAGCAGGTGTGGGACCGGTTAATTATGGAAGCAGGCATTCACTACCTGTTGCACACCACCCTGGTTGATGTGGCAAAGGAAGAAGCCGAGCGTATAACTTGTATTCTCTGGAATAAGTCAGGCTTTTGGAAAGTTATTGCACGACGGATCATTGATGCAAGCGGTGATGCCGACTTTTGTGCCCTCTCAGGCTGTCGGTATGAGATGGCCGGAGAGAATGAACAAGGCCAAAGTATGACCACCACTTTCAGGATGTGCAACGTGGATCTGGAGAAGTTTGAAAAAGCAGGTGGTAATAAGATGATGAAAGAGAAAATGACTGAGGCTGTTGAGCGTAAGACTTACAGGCTGCCACGCAAAGAAGGTTCAGCACACGAAATGTGCCAGCCTGGATGTATCTCAACGGTAGCTGTGAAAGTATCTGATCTCAATGCCCTGAAAGCCGACGAAATGACACTGGCTGAAATAGAAGGACGAAATCAGGCATTTGAGTATGAACGTTTTTTCAGGGATAATGTTCCCGGGTACGAGCATTCAAAGATCATTGGCCTGTCGCATCAGATTGGCGTACGTGAAACGAGAAGGGTTTACGGAGAACACCGCCTTACCAAAGAAGAATGCCTGTCAGGGTTCATACCTCCTACTTCCATTTTGCTTTGTGGGGCTCCCATCGAAGATCACCGCAAAGGAAAAGACGGGCAGGATGAAACCTACTGGGAATACATTCCTGGGTCGGGAGTTTATGGTGTACCCTATGGAACCATCGTTCCTGCAGAAAGCAGTTTAACGTGGGTGGTGGGAAGGTGTTTCTCTGCAACCCATGATGCCCACGCCTCGTGCCGTTCCATGGCTCAGACCATGAGCATGGGTCAGGCTGCAGGCCTTGCTGCCATTCAGTCGCTGGCCAGGGATTGTGATGCCATGGAAATAGATATCGACTTTTTGCGTGATGAGCTGGTTTCCTTGGGACAAATACTGGAAGTACCCGACTCCGTAGCAGATACCACCAGAGAGGGATGGAAGAATAATTCAGGAGGGCAAGGGGATGGTTGAAAGTGTTGAAAAAGGTTGGAAGGGTTGGAAAAAAAAAGGTTGAAGGGTTTGAAATGGTTCGATGTGAAGAGCATAAATAGTAAATCGTCTAATAGTAAATGGTTGGATGGTTAGATGATTGAATGGATAAAAGGTTACATGGTTAAATCTGAGATCGTTAATCGTTAATCGAAAATAAAAAAAATATCCAATAATGAATAATCAATATCCAAATGGTTAAATGGTCCGATGTGAAGAGCAGAAATAGTAAATTGTAAATCGTCTAATTGTAAATAATCATGTCTTTTGTACGAACAGTGCTTGGCGATATTGCTCCCTTAGAAATGGGCTTAACCTATTCTCATGAACATATCATCATTGAGGAAAGCTTTCCTACGATTTCCAATCCCTTGTTTGTGCTGAATGATGTGGATAAAGTGAGCCGGGAGCTTGCAGGTTTTTACATCGCTGGAGGCCAGACGGTGGTGGATACCATGCCTGTCAATTGCGGACGTAACGTGGAAAAGCTGGCCGAAGTGTCACGCAGGTCAAAGGTGAACATCATCGCTCCTACGGGCATTCACCTGGAAATGTATTATTTGCCCAACCACTGGCGGTATAGCTATTCTGTAGATCAGCTTACCCAACTGTTTGTGGATGATATCACCCTTGGAATTGATCGTCATGATTATGGAGGCCCGATTGTTGAACGGACACCTTACAAGGCCGGCATGATTAAGTTAGCCACTGCCGATGATAAGATTACGGACCACCAGAAGAAGATATTTGAAGCCGTGGTACAAGCCCATCTTGAAACAGGGGCGCCTATCCTGACTCATACCAATGGCGGGAAACTGGCACTTAAACAGATTGAACTGTTTGCAAAGCATGGGGCCGACCTTTCTCATATCGTGATCTCGCATGTGGATAAGAATAAAGATCTTGCCTTTCACCATGACCTGATGCAAACGGGAGTATATGTGGAATATGACAGCCATTTTAGATGGAATGAACCAGATAATAACCCAACCATTTTTTTGCTTGAAAACCTGTTGCCCCTCTATCCGGATCAGATTACCCTTGGAATGGATATGGCCAAGCATTCCTACTGGAAATCCTATGGGGGAAAGCCCGGGCTTAACTACCTGCTGACTGAATTCAGGCAAATGCTCATCACAAGTGGCCTTGAACCTTATTTTGAAAACATGTTCTTCACCAATCCGCAAAAGCTTTATACATTTACCAACCGGTTGTGATTTGAATGTGAATATTATGAATTTAAAAAGGTTGGTAATGGGATTGTTTTTAAAAAAGGTATTGTTCGTTTGCCTCACTCTCCTTGGGGTGGCTTTTTACAGGCCATTAAGCGCTTCTGAGGCATTGTTGCATTCCAAACCCCAAGTAATACTGGATGCCGACCTGGACTCGGATATCGATGATATGGGTGCCCTGGCCATGTTGCTCAACATGCACAAGCAAGGTGCCATCGAATTGATTGGCG
Organism: Prolixibacteraceae bacterium; assembly: GCA_014380255.1. The sequence continues at coordinate 3,212 of JACMKG010000394.1, forward strand.
TAATCGTTACCAGTGACGATCCCTATGCTCCTTCATGTGCCGATGTTATGAACACCTTTTACGGGTTGCCTGAAATTCCCGTAGGGTACTTAAAAGACCAGCCAAAGCTGACCAACCATTCGCGCTACACCAAATTTATCGCCAATGAGTTTCCCGGTAAAATTAAAGCATGGCAGGATGCCGAGGATGCCATTGCTCTTTATCGTAAGCTATTGGCTCAGAATAATAATGAATCTGTAGTTATTGTAACCATTGGCCATCTTACCAGCCTGCAGGGGTTGCTTCAATCCAAGGCAGATGAGAATTCATCCTTGAACGGGAAGCAGCTGGTGAAAAAGAAAGTTAAGAAATGGATTTGCATGGGTGGGCAATTCCCCAAAGGCAAGGAAGCTAATTTTTATCGCCCTGACCCGCAGTCAACCCTTTATTGTGTAGCTAACTGGAACAAGGAAGTCGTCTTTTGTGGCTGGGAAATAGGCAACAAGGTGATCACAGGAGGAAATGGGCTGAAGGAAACTTTAAAGCCTTCACATCCCTTGTACAGGGGCTATGAGTTATACAATAATTTTGCAGGCCGCCCAAGCTGGGATCAGATAGCCGTGTTGCTGCTCACTTCAGAATCGCAGAAGTTCTTCAACTATAAGACCGGGACCTGTATCGTAAATCCTGATGGTAGCAATAGCTGGAAAGATGAGAAAAAAGGAAAACATCAGCATGTAGTGTTCAACCCTTCGGTCGATGTAAATTCCATTGTCACCTATACGGACAACCTGATGGCAGGAAGTAACCCGGGTGGGCAAGAGGCTGCTTTCAATCATGAAAAGGTCAATCTTATTTTTGATACCTGCATGCTCCCTGGCTGTGATTGCATATCCGGATACCTCAAATTTTAGTATTCACATTCAATGGTGGATTAGGTATTCGGTGGATGGTCAGTAAGATGTAAAAAATGTCCAAAAAGAAATATCACATGCATTACAACCTTTTTTTTAATTATATCGGCAGTAAGATCGCAATTGATGGGTTACTTGTTCTCGAACTTTAGAAGAACATACCATCAGACCGTAAACAAAGAGCGCATTTATCGCGATTATTTAGGATCAATCCTAAATAGGCGGTGGATAGCATGGAGGATTTCTTCCATGGGGAATGTTCTTGTATTTATAAGCTAAACCACCTGTTCCTTCGAACCTTATCCATCAACCTTCGTTTTGTTGGTCATTCCTCTCACGTCTCTCATCTGTTATTCTGACATTCATTGCTCAAGCAAACAAAGTCCAGTGAATGCCCAATGGATGATCACTGGGTAGAAATGCCTTATTTGATGGGGAGCGATCTGTATTTTTTTAATCTACTAAGAGATATCCCTAAAAAGGGTTTTCAAGGCCAAGGGATAAGGAAGACTTGCAGGGACGTTTTTAGCTTACTGCAAGTTTTTGTGCGTTGCCAGGGTGTTTTACACTTGACCCACTATTTAGTTTATGCCATTAAATCCGCATTAATCTCTCCTGACAGTTTCTACCCTGACCCTAAGCCTTAACGAAGGTTTGAGTTAGAAATTACTCCAAGAACACGACGAGTTGTGACTTTAATGTGTTGTATTGAGTAGAAGTGTAACAAGATACGATATTTGTCTCAATGGTTCTCTGTTTGATTTTCCAGTTTCCATCATAGTGAAATATGTCACTATGATGGAAACTGGAAAATAAAGAATCGAAACAAATATGGGGTATTGTTCATTTTCAGGCTTGGTAACGGCTTTCTGGAAACACAAGGTTGCATTTGAATTGTATAAGCACAAGTGTAAATAATAATTTATTGACAACATATTTGGTATACAGATTCTTAGGTAATGATATGTAATTTAATTATAAATTATAATCCAATGAAAATAGAATAATGGAATGAATTTTTGATTTATTATATTTTCCTTTCTGCAAAAAAAATGAGCTTAAAGTGTAAATAACATTAAATAGTTATTAATAGATGTTAATATTTGTATAGATTTGGAACAAAAATTCACATCGATATAATATTTGGCTTTAAAGATTTAGTGAATATTCAACACAGAACTTAACTAATTCAACTATTAATAACTAAACTTAAAATTTATTCAGATGCGAGAATGATTTTTATTTATGGAAAATAGCGCAATCGATTGTGTTTTTTCAGGCCCCCACCGACTTAGCCACCGGTAATCCAATAACTTAAATCGAACATTACCTAACTAAACTTAAAATTTATTCAGATACGAGAATGATTTTTATTTATGGAAAATAGCGCAATCGATTGTGCATTTTCAGGCCCCCCGCCGACTTAGCCACCGGTAATTCAATAACTTAAATCGAACATTATTTAACTAACAGACCAAATTATGGAAAAAATTCGAAGGTTAGACTGCTTTTTGCAAGGAAGTAGTTTGCGAATTCTTTTGAAGATTCAATTGCTTTGTGTCGGTTTGTTGATTGGAATGGCCTCTGTAGCAGCAGATGGAAATTCACAATTGAACAGTCCGAATCAGATGGCAAATCCTGTTGAGCAGCAAAAACAAATCAGCGGGAAAGTGAATGACAGCCAGGGAGTGCCCATTCCCGGGGCTACCGTTTTAGTGAAAGGTACACAAATTGGGACCATTACGGATGCTGAAGGAAAATTCAGAGTCAGTATTCCTGCCACGGCCAAGTTCTTAAGTGTCAGTTTTGTAGGGATGGTTGCCAAAGATGTACCGATTGAAAACAATACTACATTTATCATCGTGCTTTCAGAATCAACAGTTGGAATTGACGAGGTAGTGGTTGTGGGTTATGGCGTCCAGAAAAAGGAGAGCGTTGTTGGCGCTATTTCCCAGGTGAACAGCCAGGCTCTAATGCAATCGGGAAATTCGAATGTGACCAATGCCATTACCGGTAAGATGTCCGGCGTGTTAACTATTCAGCAAACAGGAGAACCTGGGGCGAACAATTCAGAAATTATTATTCGTGGATTGTCCAGTTGGAACAGTTCGGCTCCTTTGGTTTTGGTTGATGGAGTTGAACGTGATTTTAATACCCTTGATCCCAATGAAATTAACACGGTATCGGTATTAAAAGATGCTTCGGCCACTGCTGTATTTGGTGCAAAAGGCGCCAATGGTGTAATTATTGTAACCACAAAGCGTGGTAAGATTGGGAAACCGGTCATGGATTTTTCTGCTTCCTATGGAGTACAAAGAGCGACCATGATACCCGATCACATTGACTCATATACTACCATGTCGATGTTAAACGTTGGCCGTATGAATGGCGCACAGTTCCAGGAGTTAATGCCTGAAAGTGTTTTAAATGAATACAAAAATCCATCGACACCGCTGAACGCACTGCGTTACCCCAACGTAAACTGGTTTGATGAGACAACTCATGATTTTGCCCCGACCATCAACGCCAATTTCAATGTAAGTGGAGGAACTAATTTTGTGAAATATTTCTGTTCGTTGGGTTACTTTAATGAAGGAAGCTTCTTTAAAGCTGAAAAAATTGGCTTTTACGATTTGAACTACAATTATGACCGGTTTAATTACCGCACCAATGTTGACTTTTCGTTGACTAAAACAACTACCTTGTCTTTTAATTTGGGTGGTGAAACAGGGATCAAGAATTCACCGAATGATTCACCATGGCGTAATTTATATTCAACCGGTCCGGCAAGGTATCCTGCCTATTTTCCTGCTTGGGTACTCGAACAAGTTCCTGATCCCGATTATCCGAATGATCGTGGTGCTCGTTTAGCTATGAATTTTGGAGAATTTACCGGTAATCCGTACAGCAGTCTTCACAGAGGTCAGTTTAACCAGGATTTGGATTCCAAGCTTTTTACCGATATGATCCTGGACCAGAAACTTGATTTCATCGCCAAGGGGTTGTCGATTGGTGGGAAAGTGGCTTTAAGCACTTATTACCGCAACAGGATTTTAACGGCTAATCCTTCTTTTCCTGACTATCAGCTTAATTACGATAATATCGGCAAGCCTGGGGTGAACCCCTGGTACAGAGGTGGACAGGGAAATGAGTATTTCCAGGTTCAGCCCATTGATATCAATGTAGGCGGTTTGGAAGGAGATTTTTACCGCGACCTGTATTATGATTTTCACCTTGATTATGCCAGAACTTTTGGGAATCATTCGGTAACTGCGTTGGCCTTAATGAACCGCCAGCAAAAAAATAAGGGAACTGAGTTTGCATACTACAACCAAGCCCTGGTAGGCAGAACTACGTATGATTACAGCCATAAATACTTAGTGGAATTCAATGTCGGATATACCGGTTCTGAACGCTTTGCCCCGGGTAACCGTTTTGGATTCTTTCCTTCAGGAGCCATTGGCTGGGTGATTTCGGAAGAACCTTTCTTCAAAGCTGCAGTTCCATGGATGAGCAAGTTGAAACTTCGCTATTCAGATGGTTTAACCGGAAGTGATGCTGCCGACGCCCGTTGGTTGTATAACAGCGCCTACTATACGGATAATAATGGCGGACTGTTTCATGAAGAATTAGGTGCCAATACCAAGGCACAGTGGGAAGAAGCCCGTAAAAAGGACATCGGAATTGAAATGGGTTTTTTCAAAGATGTATTTACAGTTAGTGTTGACTTTTTTGATGAGTTCCGTGACAATATGTTGTTGAAACCGCGCAGTGTGACCATGTTGGTTGGAAATTCATTCAAGGATTTGAACCTGGGTAGTTTGAAAAAACATGGGATTGAGCTTGAAATGGAATTTAATAAGACAACAGCTTCACAATTAAACTATTTTGTCAAAGCTATCGTTGGGTTTAATGAGAACAGGATTATCTTCAAAGATGACCCTCAGTATGCACCAGATTATACCAAAAATGAAAATAAGCCTCTGGGAGCTAAACTAAATGGTGTAGCATTGACCGGAACGGGTTATTACACATCCGTTGACGACATCCATAACAGTGTTGCTCCCATCGATTTATACAAGATAAACGTGGGTGATTACAAATTCCTGGATTATAAGGTCGATGGGAAAATCTCCAGCTTGGATAAATATCCTGTAGAAGGAAATACGTATCCTCCCATTACATTCTCTTTGAGCAGTGGTTTTAATTATAAAAACTTCAGCTTCAACTTCTTATTTGCAGGAAATCATGGCAAATATGTGGATTACAACCAAACTTACGAGGTTGAATTCATTAAGGGCGACTGGCGCGTACACAGCTCACAGCTGGATTTCTGGGCTCCCAATAATCCCACTTCCAATCACTCAACCCTACATTACAGCGGCAGCAGTAGTGCCGATATTTTGTTCTGGGGTGGTGGTGAAGCTGATCGCGGGTATGAAATTGCCGTTGAAAAGCGCTTTTGGAGAAAAGCCGATTACATTCGTTTAAAAGAAGTATATGCAGGCTATAATTTCAAATCCAGATTATTTGACAAACTGGCCGGTATCGATAATTTACAGGTCTATGCTACCGGAAATAACCTGTGGACTTTAACCAACCTGATTGAAGGGGATCCGGAACGAAAAGACTTCCAACAGGGATTCTATCCCCAGATGACCACCTTGAAACTGGGTGTTAAGTTTAATTTTTAAACGCTAAAACTGAGAAAAATGAAAAGATTAATAGTATTACTGAGTATTAGCTTAACTTTCTTTCTTTCATCCTGTCTGGAAAGCTATTTGGATAAATCGCCTGAATCGGGATTAACGACAGAAGATATATTTACGAAGTACGATAACTTCAAGAAATTCTTTAATGCCGTTTACGATGGAAGACAATTGGATGGAACCACCTGGAGGGATTACAATATTAAAATGGGGTACCCGCTTTATTTTAACTTTTGGGATCAGAAATATACCTGGGAAGGGATGACTGATTGCGCCGATATGGGCCGATACATGGAATCACAGACTTTTAAAAGTGGACAGGTTAGTGCCTTTGTTAACAAGTTTACTTACGATCGGGCACGTCGTCCTATCCTGGGTTCAATGTTTACGGCTATTCGTACCTGTAATTTATCGCTGAAAAATATCCACATGTTACAGGCCGACCAGGCCGACATTGACGACCTGATTGCGCAGGCACATTTTGTCCGTGCTTTTGCACATTTTGAGTTGTTTAAAATCTGGGGACCAATGCCTTATATTACCAAAGTGTTGGGTACGGATGACGAATGGGATATTCCACGTTTATCGAAATACGAAACCTGCATGGCAATTGCTGCCGATATGGATACTGCAGCGATTTATTTTGCCAAAGCTAACCGCATGAGAAGGGATAACCCGGTTCCCGGAGGAGCAGGTCACCTGTCTCATCCCGAACAGGCGCGTCCAAATGGTGTGGCTGCCAAAGCCTATAAGGCAAGGGCCTTGCTTTATGCTGCCAGCCCATTGAACAATGACAAAGGTCAAAAGGCCTGGGAAGATGCTGCCAAAGCCAACTGGGAAGCCATTGAAACAGCTAAACAGTTTGGTTATGAGCTTCTAACCTTGGCCAAATACAAAGACAATATGATTGGTGTAAATTATACCAATGAGCAATTATGGGCTTGGGCGGCAGGAGCAAAGGCATACAATGCAGGTGAACTTGAGGGTTTGATGAATGGTGTGTTTGCAAGTGCAAAAACAGGTAGATCAGGGGAATGCCCAACCCAGAATTTTGTCGATAAATTCGAAACCAAATTTGGAGAGGCATTGAATACCCCGGTAGATCGTGCAGCAGCAATCGCAGCCAATCATTACAATGAACAAGATCCATATAAGGATCGCGATCCTCGTTTTTATATTGACATCATTTACAATCAAGCTCCCAATATCATTGGATGGACCAATTCAAAAGCACAGATTTATTATGAGATGGTAAATGGAGCTGCCGTTTATTCGCAGTTACTTGATCAATCCTATGCCGGGATTACACGTACTGGTTATTATACTCGTAAGAACTGGGGTGAACAGAGTGTGAATAACAAGATCTCTCCTTTGTACACCATGTCTTTAATCCGATTGGGTGAACTTTATCTGAATTATGCTGAGGCAGCCAACGAAGCCTACGGACCCAATGGAATGGCTCCGGGCGCCAGTTTAACTGCTCTTCAGGCGGTTAACTTAATCAGAACAAGAGTTGGGCAGCCTGATGTATTGGCAAAATATACCGGGAATAAAGATGATTTCCGTGCACGGATTCAAAATGAACGGAACATCGAGTTAAGTTTCGAGGGCCATTACTATTTTGATATTCGTCGCTGGAAGACTGCACCTGCTGCTTACGCTGGTCCTTTAATGGGAATGGACATCGAAAAAGTTCCTGTTAGTGCCACTTATCCACTTGGGTTTAAACACACCCGCGTTCCTCTTTCAGCAGATCGTCAAAGTAACTGGAAAGATGCGATGTATTATCTGCCGTTTAATACGGAAGATACTTATAAGATGAAAAACTTTGTATCAAACGAAGTTTGGTAACTAAACCTATAACATTGAAGATTATGATATTTCATAGTATAGATTATTTGAAGTTCAGATACATAGTCCTGCTTCTGCTCTGCATGTTGTTGTCTGTTTCCATAATTGCACAGGAAGATGCTGAAAAGAAAAAGAAAGCAACTCAAGTAACCATCCGGGTAACCGACGAGAACGGAAGTCCGATTCCAAATGCACAGGTAGTAGTTGGTGAGGGAATTATTCATGCCCAGACCGATGCCAACGGAACTTTTACCTTTAAAGGTGTAGCGGATGATTTCGTTTCTGTTGTCACCGCCGGATATGACCAAAGCACTTTGCTTGTTGAACAATTGTTGACTGACAATTTGATCAAACTGAAGAAATCAAAAATGCAGATGAATTCAGTAGATGATGTTCCACTTCCGTTTGTTACCAAGAAAAAAAGGTATGTAACCGGAAATACTTCAACGCTCTCCAGTTCTCAGTTGGAAAAATATCCGAGCACTGATTTGCGAAATGCCCTGACAGGTTTGGTTCCTGGCGTTGAGGTCAGGGAATTAAACGGACAGCCGGGGATGAGCGCTGAGGAAAATTCCAGCAGATTTGGCTTTTCTCAGAAAATTAACATCGGTGCCAGGGGAAGAAACCTCATGTACATCATTGATGACATTCCTTCCGATATTACCGAAATGCCTCTTGACCCAATTGAAATTGCATCGATATCGGTTGTAAAAGATATTGTTGGCAAAGCAATGTTTGGTCCGGCTGCTGCCGATGGCGTCATTTTTATTAAAACCAAACGAGGGAAAGTGAATGAACGCATTTTAAATGTGAATATTGAAAACGGGATGAGT
>JACMKG010000395.1 GCA_014380255.1 Prolixibacteraceae bacterium
CCTTTGGCCATAAAAGCTTCAGCCATCACATGCGCATTCTTTTTAACCTGTGCCTGGTAAACTTTGTAGGAAGGATCGAGCGCTTCAGCAAAAGAAACAGCTTTTGAAGCAATCACATGTTCCAGTGGCCCGCCCTGTTGTCCGGGGAATACAGCGAAATCAAGGACCTGCGACATCATCTTGGTAACTCCTTTGGGAGTCTTGAAGCCAAATGGGTTTTCAAAGTCTTCACCCATCAGGATGATGCCTCCACGAGGTCCGCGCAAGGTCTTATGAGTTGTTGAAGTTACAATGTGCGCATATTTTACAGGATTGTCAAGTAATCCGGCTGCAATCAACCCGGCTGGATGTGCCATATCGATCATGAGCATGGCGCCGATTTTATCAGCAATCTCGCGCATGCGTTTGTAATCCCATTCGCGTGAATAAGCAGAAGCACCGCCAATAATCAACTGGGGGAAATGTTCCAAAGCTAAAGCTTCCATCTCGTCATAGTCTACAAGTCCGGTATCTTCTTTCACATGGTAAGCAACCGGTGTGTACAACATACCCGATGAATTCACAGGTGATCCGTGAGAAAGGTGACCTCCGTGTGCCAGGTCCAATCCAAGGAAAGTATCTCCGGGATTCAGAATAACGCTCAGCACAGCCGCGTTGGCCTGTGCACCTGAATGAGGCTGAACGTTCGCATAAGCTGCACCAAACAATTCCTTGATACGATCGATAGCAAGCTGTTCAGTCATATCCACATACTGGCATCCTCCGTAATAACGGGCGCCCGGGTAACCTTCGGCATATTTATTGGTCATTACCGAGCCCATGGCCTCCAAAACCTGGTCGCTGACAAAATTCTCAGATGCAATTAATTCTATCCCACTTAACTGACGCTGACGTTCCTTTTCGATTATCTCAAAAACTTTGGTATCTCTTTCCATCGGAGTAGATTATTTGTTAAAAATTAAGGCCTCAAAGGTACAACAAATTCATCCGGACAAAAGAAACATGTTATTCAAAAATGAGGTATTTTTGAACATTTAAACATTCGGTAATGGAAAAAAAGCCAATTCTTTTCGTTGGAGCCTGTATTTTTAGTTTGATAGGCAGTAGCATTGGGCTGCTATTCATGTTATTTGCCACAGCCTTCTTCGGATATACCTCTGAGAAAATGGTGTTGTTTACCAATTACGCCACGGCAGAACAACTCTCACCCCTTTATTTTACCACTTTAATGGCTGCCTACGGCATTTCCTTATCCGGAGTAATTAAATTATACCACATGCAGCGCACAGGCCTTTATTTCTATCTGCTGGCTCAGGTTCTGATTCTGTTTGTACCCGTGATATGGTTGGGAGCAAATGCGTTGTCGGTCATCAACATGGTGTTCACACTGCTCTTCTCAAGTGTATACGTTTATTATTTCAGACACCTGTCCTGAGGCTATTCAAACGATAGGTCGGCCATGGTATCGCGGTAAACGGAAAATACCCGTGCACGGGAAATAAAACCCACGTACTGGCCATCGTCAATAACTGCCAGGTTATAACGACCGCATGCTTTGAATTTCTCGGCTACCACCTCTACGGAGTCTTTGGAAGAAATGAAATACTCAGGCATGTACATCAGGTCGCTTACGCTGATCTTCTCATACAATTCCTGTTCGAACATCAGGTTCCTGATATCATTCAGCTTGATCATCCCCTGCATCATCCCATTCTCATCCACTACGGGGAATAAATCCCTTTTAGAACGGGCGATGTAATAGGTCAACTGGCCCAGGCTAAGGTCTGGTGATAGAATCTCAAAGTCTTTCTCAATCAGATCCTTCACGTTCATGTAATGCATGGCAGCCTTGTCTTTATGATGGGTTACCAGCTGCCCCAGTTCGGCCAGTCGCTTGGTATAAATCGAATGAGGCTCAAAGCGGGTAGCTATCACATAGGCCACCGTGGCTGAAATAATCAAGGGTACAAGCAGCTGATAGCCGCCCGTTATCTCTGCAATCAGGAAGATGCCCAGCAGCGGGGCATGCATGATTCCGGCCATCAGGGCACCCATGCCGGCCAGTGCAAAGTTGGCATGCGGGAGATTAAGGCCAAAAAATGTATTGAATGAAAGCGATAAAATATATCCTCCGATAGCTCCCATAAACAGGGAGGGGGCAAAGATCCCTCCTACGCCACCGCTGGAGGTGGTAATGGCCATGGCTACTACTTTGAGCATCAGTATCATTACCAAAATAAGCAACAACACGTAAGGATCTGATTTCCAGTCAAAGAACACGGAATTGTTTAACAGATCGGGCCCTTCACCATTGAATATTTTATTGATCGACTCATATCCTTCACCCCACAGAGAAGGAAATATAAAGACCATCACGCCCAGGGTAATTCCCCCGATGATAAGCTTAACGTAACTGTTGCGGCTAATGCGTTTAAAGCGACTTTCCACATACATCCCCGTGCGGGTAAAGTAAAAGGATATCAGTCCACAGAATATGCCCAGGATGATGTAATAAGGGATGTTGTTGTAGTCGAATTGGTTCTCGATTGAGAAATGAAACATGACCGATTCGCCCATAAAGAAATAAGCGATGGTGGCAGCTGTTATTCCTGAAATCAGCAGGGGAATGATCGATGCCATGGTCAAATCAAGCATCAAAACTTCCAAAGTGAACATGATGCCTGCGATGGGCGCCTTGAAAATGCCTGCAATAGCGCCTGTAGCCCCGCAACCAATAAGCAGACGAATCTGGTTCTGGTTGAGGTTAAACAAACGGGAAATATTTGAACCAATGGCCGCCCCGGTATACACAATGGGTGATTCCGCTCCAACGGAATCTTCCAATGGCCGCCCCGGTATACACAATGGGTGATTCCG
>JACMKG010000396.1 GCA_014380255.1 Prolixibacteraceae bacterium
ATATGGAAAGTGAATCACTGATTCTGTTTTTTATCGTTGCTCTCGTCTTGGTGGGAGGAGCGATTATATTCTCAAGCCTTGTTGGACCAAAATCCACTAATTTGGCCAAGTCGGAGCCTTATGAATCTGGAATCCCCTCTGAAGGGCCCGCCTGGATACAATTCAACGTAGGGTATTATCTTTTTGCTATTATTTACCTGATTTTCGATGTAGAGACGGTCTTCCTGTTCCCTTGGGCAGTCGTGATGAAATCGATCGGTATAAGAGCATTTATTGAAATCATTATATTCTTCTTCATACTAGGTCTTGGACTATTGTATGCATGGAAAAAAGGAGCTTTAAAATGGATGTAAAAATCAAATCAATGGATAATGAAGATTTCAAGGATAATGAATCTCTTGAACTCTTGAAAAAGACAGGCGGCAATGTATTTCTTACCAGTATGGATGCCGTTCTGAACTGGGGTGTATCGAACTCTATCTGGCCACTCACCTTTGCAACAAGTTGTTGTGGAATTGAGATGATGGCTACCGGAGCTGCGAGACACGACTTTGCCCGTTTTGGGATTGAAGTGTACCGTGCCTCACCGCGACAGGCTGATGTGATCGTTGTTGCAGGAACCATCGTTCACAAGATGGCTCCTGTGTTAAAACGGTTGTATGATCAGATGCCTGACCCCAAGTATGTCATCGCCATGGGCGCCTGTGCCGTTTCCGGAGGTCCATTCTATTACAATTCCTATTCAGTGGTGCGTGGTGTTGATCACATCATCCCTGTAGATGTCTATGTACCCGGTTGCCCACCCCGCCCTGAAGCCTTATTGTATGGCGTCATGCAACTTCAACGCAAAATTAAGGGTGATACCATTTTTAAAGAAGAAGACCCATCAGATAAATTGCTTTAATTGTCAGACAACATGTTAAACAGACAAGAATTAACAGATATCATCAGGGCAATTGAACCTGAAGCCCAATTCCCAGAAGGAACTCAACTGATAGAAGTTGTAGTGCCCTCAGAAAAATTGTTTGCATTGGTTGAAAAACTTAAATCGGAACCTACTACTGCTTTTGACTATTTAGTGGATGAAACGGCCGTTGACTTCCTGACTCACATGACGATGGTTTATCATTTGGATTCGACCAAATACAGGCATCTGATTGTACTCAAAACGATGCTTACAGATCGTGAGACTCCGGCAATCGACAGCTTGACGTCTCTATATCCGACGGCAGAATTCTTCGAACGCGAAGTATTCGACCTTTTTGGAATCCGGTTTAACAACCATCCTAATCTGAAACGTCTTTACATGGAAGATGATTACGGATATCCGCTTCGTAAAGATTTTCGCGACGAAATAAATATCATTGAACGTTAAAACCCCGCATATGGCTGAAGAGATTATTAAAGATGTGATTGTTGGGGCGAATGAGGATTTCATTGTGAACCTGGGCCCGCAACACCCTTCTACCCACGGGGTGTTAAGGTTTGAAGTATGCCTGAAAGGGGAAACTGTAAAATACCTGATTCCGCATATTGGTTACATCCATCGTGGAATCGAGAAAATGTGTGAAGCCAATACGTATCAGGGATTGATTCACCTGACCGACCGTATGGATTACCTGTCGGCACACATGAACAATGAGGCTGTTTGCCTTTGTGTTGAAGATGCTTTGCAGGTAGAAATTCCCGAACGCGTTAAATACATCCGTACAATCCTGGATGAACTAAACCGCATTGCTTCACATCAGCTTTGGTGGAGTGCTTTCGGGATGGACCTGGGAGCCCTGACCACTTTTTTCTATGGACTGCGCGACCGTGAACACATCCTTGACATTTTTGAAGAATCATTTGGTTCAAGATTGCTGCATAGCTTTATAACACCAGGTGGATTGATGCATGATGTTCACCCTAATTTTCAGAAACGCACCAAGGAGTTTATCACTTATTTCAGGAAAAAGCTTCCTGAATACGACCAGTTGCTGACTGGCAACATCATTTTTCAAAATCGTTCCAAAGGCATTGGTTACATGAGCCGCGAAACGGCCATTGGCTATGGAGTTACTGGCCCATCGGGCAGAGGTTCGGGCTATTCATGCGATGTGCGTAAAATTGCTCCCTACGGAGCTTACGATAAAGTTCAGTTTAACGAAATTCTGGAAACCGGTGGCGACACATTTGCTCGCTACAAAGTTAGAATGGCTGAAATGTGGGAGTCAATGAATATCATTGAGCAACTCATTGACAACATTCCAGAAGGCGATTTCACAGCCAAGATGAAGCCTATTATCAAGCTTCCGGCCGGTGAATATTTCAGAAGAGTTGAAACTGCCCGCGGTGAACTGGCCGTTTATGTGGTTAGCGATGGGAATAAGACTCCATACCGGATGAGATTCCGTACCCCTAACTTCAGTAACCTGTTTATAATGAACACACTGACCGCGGGACACAAAATAGCCGACCTGATAGCTATCAGCGGTTCACTCGACCTAGTAATTCCTGATATTGACAGATAAATGAACGCAAATATGTCATCAAACATCTATGATTTTTCGACTCTAACAGGCGCTATTCACTCCTGGTTATCAGGTATGATGTCGCCAGGATGGGTTAATTTTACCGAAATGGTTCTTGTCGGGCTGGTTTTCCTTACCTTCTATGCACTGATCGGATTGTTCCTGGTTTACATGGAACGCAAGGTCTGCGCATTTATGCAGAACAGGGTTGGCCCTAACAGGGTTGGTAAATTTGGTATCTTCCAGACTATTGCCGACCTTATAAAACTGTTGATGAAGGAGTTGATTTCTATTCGCAAATCAGACCCCTTGCTATTCAACCTGGCACCTTTCATCGTAATTATCTGTTCCTTCCTGGCCTTGGCTGCACTGCCTTATGCCAAAGGGCTTCAAGCCATTGATTTCAACATTGGCGTATTTTACATGATTGCCGTTTCCTCGCTGGGCGTTGTAGGTATTTTAATAGCAGGCTGGTCGAGCAATAGTAAATACGCACTAATTGGAGCTATGAGAAGCGGCGCGCAAATTGTGAGCTATGAGCTTTCTGTAGGACTTTCATTACTTGCAATCGTTATCTTTTCAGGGACCATGTCCCTTTCCGGTATCATTGAAAGCCAGGCCAATGGATGGTGGATCTTTAAAGGTCACATTCCTGCATTTATAGCCTTTATCATCTTCCTGATTGCCAGTACAGCGGAAATCAATCGTGGTCCCTTTGATTTGGCTGAAGCTGAATCAGAATTAACTGCGGGTTTCCATACCGAATATTCAGGGATTAAATTTGCCTTTTTCTTCCTGGCAGAATACATGAACATGTTTATCGTTGCTGCCCTGGGCGCCACTGTCTTCCTAGGAGGATGGATGCCATTCCACGTAGGCAACTGGGAAGGCTTTAACCAGATCATGGATTACATTCCTTCATTGGTATGGTTCATTGCAAAGACCTTCTTCATCATCTATATTATCATGTGGTTTAAATGGACATTTCCACGTTTGCGTATCGACCAGTTGTTAACACTGGAGTGGAAATATCTTTTACCAATCAGTCTATTCAATATTGTATTAATTGCCTTTATCACTTTGATGGGCTGGCATTTTTGAGAATAAGGAATAAGGAATAAGGAATAAGAAACACGAATAAGAACACAAATACGAAAGAATAAGGAACACAGATGACACAGAAAGAGTTGGCTGTCTTGGACTTGAAACTTGAAAATTTGAACTTGAAACTTTGAACTGATGAATAGTATAATCCAATATTTTACCGACATATATAAAGGGATTTCCTCGCTCTGGGCCGGATTACGGGTCACCGGGAAATACTTTGTAAGTCCAGGAGAAATTGTGACCCAGCAATATCCCGAGAACCGCGCTACCCTAAAGATGGAGCCACGCTTCAAGGGTGAGATTATTATGCCGCACGATGAAGAAAACCACCATAGATGTACCGGTTGCGGAATTTGTGAGACCAACTGCCCGAACGGTTCCATTGAAATCATTACGGATCGTTTACCCAATGCGGAAGGCAAAGTGGAAAGGGTAATTGACAAACATATATACCATCTGTCGATGTGTACATTCTGTGGGTTGTGCGTGAAAACATGTCCTTCGGATGCACTGGCATTCGGACAGGATTTTGAACATGCCGTTTTTGATCGTCACAAATTGACCAAAGTATTGAACCAGCCGGGTTCTTCACTAAAAAAGGAGCCAAAGAAATGAGCCTGAGTGTATTCATGTTTTATCTGTTATCAGGAATTATCCTGACCTTTTCCGTCTTGTCAGTTACAACACGGAGAATTTTGAGAGCCGCCGTATACTTGCTGTTTGTCCTTGTGGCAACATCCGGGTTATACTTTATGCTGAAATACGAATTTATGGCCGCCGTGCAGTTAACGCTTTACGCGGGGGGTATTGTGGTACTGATCATCTTCAGTATTCTGTTGACCCACCACATCTCGCATCGTTTTCCCCGCCCGGCACTTGCCAACTTGTTAATGGGAATTGGAGTAGCTGTCACAGGAAGTGCAGTAGTTCTGGCAACCCTTTTAACTCACTCGTTCAAAGCCAGTACACCGACGCTTAAAGTTGACATGACTGAAATTGGAAATCAACTGTTGAGTACCGGTAAAAACGGATATGTACTTCCATTTGAATTAATCAGTATTTTATTGCTGGCTGCCATGATTGCAGCAATTGTTGTTGCCAAAAAAGAAAATAATAA
This sequence comes from Prolixibacteraceae bacterium, assembly GCA_014380255.1. Next base: position 4,738 of record JACMKG010000396.1, read on the forward strand.
AAATTCAGAGATATGATTGAGGGGATTGCTATTGAACATTTCTTAGTGGTCAGCACACTTATGTTTTTTGCCGGAGTCTATGGATTCATTGTACGCCGGAACCTTATCACCATGCTGATGTCAATTGAACTTATTTTGAATTCGGTAAATATCAATTTTCTGGTTTTCAACCGATACCTGTATCCTGACCAGTTGCAGGGACATTTCTTTTCACTGTTTGTGGTGGGAATCGCAGCTGCCGAAGCATCGGTAGCCATTGCCCTGATCATCAACATTTACAGGAATCTAAAGAACATTGATGTTGAAAACGTTAATGAAATGAAGTATTAAAAAGAAGCGGTTGGCTACTATCTGCTGACTTCTGGCAAAAAATCGTACTAACAAAAGATAAAATAAAATGACAGGATTTGCCTATACTATATTAATCCCATTGATTCCATTGGTAATGTTTTTAATTACCGGATTGTTGGGAATGAAATGGAAACCCATCGTATCGGGCTTGCTGGGAACAATCGGGATGGGAACATCATTTATCCTTTCTTTGATCACAGCAGGTAAATACTTTTTGGGAGGTCATCATGCCGAAGGCTTTCAAAGCATCATTCCTTTGGAAGTTACCTGGCTGAGGTTTACTGAGACCCTTCATATCAATATGGGAATTTTACTGGATCCCATATCAGTGATGATGTTGGTTGTAATTACTACCATATCGTTTATGGTGCATCTTTACAGCCTTGGATTCATGAAAGGTGATAAAGGGTTCGCCCGCTTTTATGCTTTCATGTCGTTGTTTACCTTTTCGATGCTTGGACTGGTTATTGCCACCAACATCTTCCAG
>JACMKG010000397.1 GCA_014380255.1 Prolixibacteraceae bacterium
AAATGATCACATCCAAAACAAGGATGATCATTATTAATTCTCCTCACAATCCCACCGGTTCGGTTTTGTCTGAGTCTGACCTGATACAGTTGCAGCGTTTGATTATCGGTACCAACATCGTGGTGCTGAGTGATGAGGTATTTGAATCCATCATGTTCGATAACAGTACCCATCAGAGTGTGGCCAAGTTTGAAAAACTGGCCGAGCGCAGCTTTATCGTATCTTCCTTCGGCCCTGTTTTCAATATCAACGGGTGGGGGATTGCCTATATTTTGGCTCCTGAAAAGTTTATGAATGAATTCCGACGGATTCAGCAATTCCAGATTTCAAATGTAAATACCCCGCTTCAATATGCGCTTTCCGAATATCTGCGCACCGATGATTCTAAAAAAGATATTACGGAGCTCTACCAGGGCAAACGCAACTACTTTAACCGTTTGTTGGAAGGAAGCCTCTTTAAGGTAATCCCTTCACAGGGAAGCTATTTCGAGATTCTGGATTATTCGGCCATCACAGATGAACCGGATGCTGATTTTACCTTCCGCCTTGCCACCGATTACGGGGTAGGGGTAGTGCCTGTATCGGCTTTCCTTCATGAGAAGAACAAAATGAAAATGGTACGCATCTGTTTTGCCAAGAACCATGAAACACTAGAGTTGGCTGCCGAACGCTTGCGTTTGGTTCCTTCTTTGAAATAAACCTGATTCGAATACTATACCAAATGCCTGCCCGGGATCTTTCATCCCAGGCAGGCATTTTTATTTTACCTCCCCTCTTAAAATATTCTGCAAAATCCGTTCAATGGACTCTTTCCACGATCGCTGTATGGCTATTTGTTGTATGTGATTAGCATTCAATATTATATATGCTATGGCTCGTGTGTTGAATTCGTATTTCCATGAAAAGCACCTTTAAACATTTATTGAGTAAGAATGGATGGGGAGGGTCCGGGGTATTGTTTTGAGTACTCTTTGAGTACTGTTTGTATACTAAAATCCATCATTTAGTACTGGAACAATACTCAAAGAGTACTTATACTAAAACGGGATCATTGGCCCGGTCATAGGGATTTCATTTCCCGGGGCAATGAAAAGTATACGGCACAAAAAAGGGACACCCTGAGGCGTCCCTTTACATGGGCATGCTAAATGTTTTTATTTTCTGATTAGTAACCAGCTATCGGCATACTTAGGATATTGGCTTCTGATGTTCTGAACGCGGTTACGGGCCTGAGCTTCATCGTTAAAGCTGTCAACACATACCCTATAGTAACCTGTTTCACTGTGCAATACGATAGGTTTGAAACCCTGTTGGGTTAATTCCTGTTTGAATCTACCTGCATTTTCGTTGCTGCTGAAACTTCCGACAATCACGAAAAAGTTTTTGTTTCCATAAGCGGCCTGGTCTGCAGCTGTTAACGTGAAGTTTTCACTGCGCACTGAAACCGGTTTGCCGGTAGTTGCACTAGTAGCCGGTTCAACCATTGTGTCCGAGGCGGGGTTAGGCCGAACATCGGTCGTTGGAGCTGGAACTGAGAAAACTTTGGCTTCTGAGGTTGTTTCTGTTTTAGGTGCAGTGGCATCGCTTTTCTTTGATGACTTGAATACTTTACAACCGCTTGTAAGCATCGCAAGTGTTAAAGCGGCCAGAATGATTTTTTTCATGGTATAAAATGTATTAATTTTTTGCTTCCAAATTTAGTAAAGTTCTTTAGCGAACTCTTGTAAAAACTGTTTTTTTCGAACATTAATCATCAATCAGAAATTGAGCATATTCCTGAGAAAGCGCTGTCCCTTGACTGACCTGTAAAAGCTGACTTGTCGTATGGCTTTTAAACGGTTATCGAAGCCTTCTGAATGCATCAAAACCCAAGGTCCACGACCTTTGGTGGGTGCTATCAGGTCGGAATTATGCATCTCGAGCACCTTTTCCAGGTCATCAAAATAGCCGTGATAGAATGATCCCGATGTTTGCGAGTATATAACGTATGAATAAAACTTCATTAGATTGATTCTTTTTTGCAGCCGTTCAACGGGATAAAATTTCCCCATTCCAATCGGCTTGATTCAGGCTACAAAAGTATAAAAAATGACCAATCTTTTTAGGGATGAGGGGTGGGAATAAAATTCATCCAATTACTCTCCTCCTGATAATCTTCCACAACCCTTGTTTCATTGCTGAAATTGAAGCTTTCGAATAGGGTGGCAATTTCTTGTTTCACAAAATGAAGGGCATTGGAGATTAAATCACTCCGGTAGCCATTTTCTCCCAGCTTTATCACCATTTGGAACGATACAATTCTGCCGAGTATCTGCCCCAGTTCAACCATTTTGCGTTGAGGAAGATCAAGATTTAAATTGAAGTCAAGCATTTCTTTCATCGAAAGGGCAGCCCTTGACGTGAGTTCAAAACCTTTAAGGAATTGATACAGGTTACTTTGCTTGCTTTTCTTCATCATCTTCACCAGACTTTCAGAAATCTGGGCATAGAGAATGTCGTTCGATCCTTCAAATATCTGGAAGGGGCGGCTGTCTGTAATGCTTCGGCCGGCTATGTGATTGAGCTTGTAGGCCTGAGCGCCAACTAATTGGGTGGCCGATTGGGCGGCCTCCTGCATCAGGTCGGTCACCACGCTTTTAACCGAATTGGCTTCAAAGCCGATTTGGGAGAGGTCATTTTCGATACCTGCCCGGGCACTGCTGTTGGCGCACATGGCCGAGCAAACCGTATAGGATGCCTGGAGTTTGGCAAGCCGATGCTGAACCTGATCGTAGGTAACTAAGGGCCTTCCGCCTATCAGGCGCTGGTTAGCATGCTCAATGGAGTCATCGAGTAAGCGTTGAATGAAGCCCATGGCCATACCTGGAAACTGCATGCGGCTGCGGTGAAGCAGGTCGAGCATCATCTTAACCCCGGTGGTATGGGGTACCAGCCTTTGGACTTTTGGAATCTCCACATCCAGCCTGTTCCGGCCATAAGGTATTTGATAAAGGCCCAGGTTTTCATAGAATTCTTCCACCACGATGTGTTGTCCCGGGCTGTTTACATCGCAGATAAAGAAATCGATGTCCCGTTTCAGATCACCTGCATGGCTTTTCTCGCGTGCTGTAAGTAACCAGAACTCAGCCCAGCCTGTAAGTCCTGCCCAATGTTTGATTCCTTTTACATGAAATTTGCCGTTTCTTTCCGAGAATGAAGTTTGCATGCTCAAGGCATCGCTGCCAAAATCTGGTTCAGTAATCATCAATCCACCCATGTTCTGATGGTTCAAAAAGCGATCGAAGACCGGTTTTTTGGCCTCTAGCTGGGCATATTTTGCTACCGGCTGAAGGAACAAGGCCGAGTTAATACCAAAGGTAAGGGATAAAGCCAGCGACTCGTAAGAGGCTGTTGCCAAAAGGGCGATACATTCTTCCATTTTGCAGCCCCTGCCTCCAAATTCGGAAGGAATTCCAATGGCCAATGGATTTAAACTCATGATCTCGCGCATTACAAAAGGAGGCATGCCTCGTTTTATAGCCATTTTATCAATGTCTGCACGATCATGGAATACAAGTTTCATCTTTGCTTTTAATTGATTCAGAAACTCGTTAAAGGGTAAGTTTTGGATGTTCAACTCAGAGGTGTGGTTTTCCGTTTTTAAATTTGCCTGGTTCATCAATCTTATTGTATTTTGTTACAGAAATTTCTCAAAGGTTTTTTTTAGGGAAACACGAGAGAATGTTATTTGATGAAAAATATAACACCGGAATAAGCTGAATGTTTTCTCCGTAAATTAACAGTTGTAAATAATAGGTTCATTTTCATATTTTGTGTAATTTTTGCACCCGAACCCATACATATAATTCAAAATTGAAGAAACGATGAAGAAGAAATCAAACAAATTTTTGCCCTATATTATTGTTGTAGCAATAATTCTCATTATTGGTCTGGTAGTTGGTAAAACACAAGGTTGGTTTGGTAAAGACTTTGAAATTAATGTAGCTACAAAGGTTGTTGAAAGCAGAACGATTACCGAATTGATAACTGCCAATGGGAAAGTTCAGCCTGAGACCGAGATAAAAATCAGTCCTGATGTCTCCGGTGAGATTATTGAAATGGAGATTGAGGAAGGTGATGAAGTGAAAAAAGGCCAGTTGCTGTTGGTCATTAAACCCGATATTTATATTCAGTCGCTCAACAGGGCCCAGGCAAGTTTGAGTTCTTCACAGGCACGACTGGCACAGGCAGAAGCACGCATGATAGAAAGCGAAATGGCTTATAAACGCGCTAATTCGTTGTTTAAGAATGATGCCATTGCGATTTCAGATTTTGAAACCGCCCAGGCCTCGTATACTGTAGCACAGTCGGAAGTTAAAGCAGCCCAGTTTGCAGTTAAGTCTGCTGAAGCATCGGTAGCCGAGGCGCAGGAGCAGCTGGTGAAAACCAAGATTTATGCTCCGATGGATGGAACCGTTTCACGTAAGAACGTAGAAAAAGGCGAACGCGTGGTGGGAACCAATATGTATGCCGGAACAGAATTGCTTGTAATTGCCAACCTTCACCTGATGGAAGTAAAGGTTGATGTAAATGAGAATGATATCGTAAGGGTTAACCTGAATGATACTGCCTTGGTGGAAGTGGATGCTTATCTGGGGCGCAAATTTAAAGGTCTGGTAACTGAAATTGCCAACTCGGCCAATGTGGTGGCAGGGTCAACCGATCAGGTGACTAATTTCAATGTGAAAATTCTTTTGTTGGAAGAATCGTATAAAGATCTTATAGATACTGTTTCAGGTAAGAAATATCCATTCAGACCCGGTATGTCAGCCACTGTGGATATTCAAACTGAAACCAGAAAAGATGTAATCTCAGTTCCTATTCAGTCTGTTACCACCCGTTCGTTAACCAGCAATGTGAAAGAAGAGCCTAAAGTTGCAGAAGAAGGCACCCCGGAAGAAGAAAACGGGGCTGTAACCACTCAGGGTGATAAAACCAAGGAAGAGGAAAAAGTCGAAGTGGTCTTTATATATAAAGAAGGCAAGGTATTTAAACAACCGGTCAAAACAGGTATTCAGGATAGTGAAAACATCGAAATACTGGAAGGCCTGAAGGCTGGAGACGAAATTGTGGTTGCTCCTTTTAATGCCATCAATAAACAGCTGAACGATAGTACACAGGTGAAAAAAGTAGATGAAAAAGAATTGTTTAAGGCTAAGAAATAACAGATGCTATTACAATTAACATCAGAGAACAGAATGAAACTAAAACAAGTATCACTGCCGGTTGGAGTTATGTTGCTAGCTATCGCTATTCTTATTGACAAGTATCTTCCGCAGTCTAACCTTCTCGATTTTATCCAGGGCTTATGTACCGGATTGTCAATTGTTCTTAATAGCTACTACATATTTTCACTTGCAAGGCAAAAGCAAGTAAATTAAACGAAGATAAAAAGCAAACGGGGTATTATTTACCCCGTTTGCTTTTTATATACCTTTCCGTAAGATGCAACAGGACGTAATGCTCCGGTTCCGCTAAAATTCAAATACCTGAAATGAACGCTTGTGTTGCCAGAGTGCATGTCAGGAAATTACTAAATGCCTTCAGCCATGGCTTCTGTGGGATCGGCTTTTCTTTCGCGTTTTTCCTCTACCCAATAATAAATAATGGGTAATACCAGCAAAGTCAGAAAAGTTGATGTGATCAATCCACCAATTACCACTGTTGCCAGCGGGCGCTGCACTTCGGATCCCGGGCCTGAATTAAAAGCCATGGGGATGAAGCCTAAGCTGGCCACCAGGGCCGTCATTAGGACAGGGCGCAGACGGTCGGCGGAACCATCAATAATGGTTTTGCGCAACGGACCGCCTTCTTTCCTCAGTTCGTTGATGTGATCAATCAGTACAATGCCGTTAAGCACAGCGACCCCGAATAAAGCCACAAAGCCAATGCTTGCCGATACCGATAAATACATTCCACGGATCCACAGCAGGAATATGCCTCCTGAAAATGCAAAAGGAAGGTTCATTAGAATGATAATGGCATAGCGCATCTTGCCAAAGTTAAGGTACATGAGCCCGATAATGATAAAAAGAGATAGAGGAACTACCAGCAGTAAATGGTTCATGGCCCTTTGTTGGTTTTCGAACGTGCCGCCATATTCGAGGAAGTAACCCGGAGGGACATTGCCTTTTTGCTCAATTTCTGCCTGCAGCTTGTTGACATAGGTTCCCATATCAATGTCCTTGATGTTGATGCCCACAATCAGCCGGCGCCATCCGTTCTCGCGCTGGATTTCCCGGGGTCCTTCCTGTGCAACGATGTGAGACACCCTTTTTATGGGTATATATTCGCCGTTAGGCAGCGGAACGGGTATCTCCTGTATGTTTTGTAATTCGGATCTAAACTCTGGCGGATATCGCACCTGAATGTCAAATCTGCGCTGCCCTTCATAAAGCTGCCCTGCCACCTGACCCCCGATTCCGGCTTCAATCACTGTTTGGACATCATTTACATTCAAGCCAAAGGAAGCCAATGCCTGGCGGTCAATTTCAATGGTAAGATAAGGTTGCCCCACAGGCTGCTCTACAAAATAATTGGCTGTTCCTTCCATGCCCGAGACAATGGCAGAGATGTTCTCGCCGACTTCATTTAGCTTATCGAGGTCTTCACCATAAATCTTTACGGCCAGATCTGACTTTACCCCACTGGTCAGTTCATCCACACGCATGGCAATAGGCTGTGTGAAATTATAAGCCAGGCCTGGCTCTGTTTTTAAAAAAGGCTCAATTCGGGCGATAATATCTTCCTTGGCAATTCCTTTTCTCCATTCATCAGTAGGCTTTAAGACCACCCAGACATCGGTCTGATGCACACCCATCCAATCGTTGGCCAGGTCAGAGCGGCCTGTTTTGGGAACGACAGTCTTAATCTCAGGAATGTTTTCCATCAGCTTTCCGGCCAGCCAGTTGGCATTCTCAATTGATTCTTTCAGGGTTACCGAAGGCATGCGTACCTGTTCTATGAGGATGGAGCCTTCATCAAGTTCGGGAAGGAACTC
>JACMKG010000398.1 GCA_014380255.1 Prolixibacteraceae bacterium
TCGCCTGATGAATTGTTGGCAGGATTCTCTAACAAGGGAATGCTCACCATAGGTATCCTTTTTATTGTAAGTGAAGGCATCCGGCAATCGGGAGCACTTAACCAGCTTGCCTACAGCTTTCTGCCAAAAAAGCGGGGTAACGTGCGGCTGCTATTTTTCAGGATGATGTTTCCCATCTCCTTCATTTCGGCATTCCTTAACAACACACCGATAGTAATTATATTTGCTCCCATAGTCAAGAAATGGGCAGAAAGCCTGAACATGTCGGCTCAAAAGTTCCTTATTCCCCTATCCTATGCAACCATCCTAGGAGGGGTATGCACCTTGATCGGCACCTCTACCAACCTAGTGGTCCATGGATTGATGCTCGAGAACGGCTTCACAGGCTTTTCCATGTTTGAGTTGGGCATGGTAGGCGTACCTTTGGCTTTTGCAGGTTATATATATATGAGTTACCTGGGCGTTCACCTTCTTCCCGGTGAAAAGAACTTTATCCGCAAACCACTTTCTGAGCAGAAGGATTATTACTATGAACTGGTGGTACCCCCAACAAGCAGCCTGATAGGCCAGACCTTAAAGAATGGTAGATGTAAAGAACTAAAAGGGTTTGATATCATTGAAATAGAAAGAGAGGGAGTAAAGATCAGCGGAAAAGAGCCGGGACTCACCTTTGAGGCCAACGATCAGTTGTTGGTAGGCGGCAAATCTGATGGCCTGGAAATGATCAAGGAACTGACAAGTGTACGCCTGAAGGGCCTGGATCTGCTGAAAGATGTGATCAATACCTCAGAGCTTAAGCAATACGAAGCAGTATTGGCACCACGCTTCCCCGGTATCGGTAAAACCATGGAAGAATTCAACTTCCTGGAACACTACCAGGCCGCCATTATAGCAGTGCACAGAAATGGAGAGCGTATCACATCCGATTTACGTAACCTGAGGCTCAAAGAAGGCGATAACCTGGTACTTCTTACCACCGACCGCTTTATTAAGAACTGGGGAGACTCCAAGATATTCTATCTCACCACCTATATCGGCGACCACAAAGAAACTACCGGGAAGTCTAAAAGATGGCTGGCCCTTAGTATCTTGTTTTTAATGATTGCCGGTGCAACAGCAGCAGATTACCTACCCAAGTTCGGCAATGTAAAAACCGACATGTTCTATTTCTCAGCTATTGCCGCCATGCTGATGGTATGGCTAAAGATTGTTCCCCATCAAAAATACACCAAAGCGATCAGCTGGGACATTCTCATTACCATCGCCTGCTCCTTCGGGATTAGTAAAGCGATGCAGAACTCTGGAGCAGCTGACGGTATTGCACTTACAGCCATTAACTTTGCAAAAAGCTGGGGCCCCATTGGAGTGCTGGCTTGCATCTATATCATCACCAATATTTTCACTGAAGTAATTACCAATAACGCTGCTGCGGCTATCACTTTCCCTATTGCAATGGCTGCGGCCACACAGTTAGGGGTAAGTCCAAAGCCATTTTTTGTGGCCATCTGTATCGCTGCCTCCATGAGTTTCTCAACACCGATTGGTTACCAGACCAACCTGATTGTTCAGGGTATAGGTAATTACAGGTTCAAGGACTTTGTAAAGGTCGGGCTTCCATTCAATGTGATTGCCTTTTTCATTGCAATTATACTGATTCCCTTTTTCTGGAAATTCTAAGAAAGGGAAAGGTTGAAGAAATGTTAAATGTTGAATGTTGAATGTAAAGGGCAATAGATTTGCAATTAGACGATTTACTATTTACAATTTAGCTTCGCCATCCAATCCTGCAAGCAAATAGTAATGATAAATTGCTTGATGGTTAACTGTCTGTTGTTCATAGCATAAATAGTAAATTGTAAATCGTCTAATAGTAAATTGCTTGATGGTTAGAAGACACAGACTACTGCCTGCTGACAAAAGCTTCCAATGTTAAACTTTGGTCAAATAACAGCTTATAGTATAAGTACTTATTCGTAGATACCTGAAAATATTATTTTTGCCAATAACAAAATATAATTGAAAATACACCTGATGACAGAGTATAGTCTTTCACATTTAAAGGAGTTGGAGGCTGAAGCCATCCATATCATACGCGAAGTAGCTGCCGAATTCGAGAATCCGGTCATGCTTTATTCCATCGGAAAAGATTCATCGGTCATGGTTCGCCTGGCCGAAAAGGCATTCTATCCCGGCAAAGTACCGTTTCCTCTGATGCATATCGATTCGAAATGGAAGTTTAAGGAAATGATCGATTTCCGGGATAACTATGCCAAGGAGAATGGATGGGATCTGATCGTTCATTACAACAAAGCTGCTTTCGAGGCTGGCATGGGCCCTTTCACCCATGGAAGCAAGGTGCATACCGATGTGATGAAAACTCAAGCCCTGCTGGAAGGACTTACCAAATACAAATTCGATGCTGCCTTTGGTGGCGCACGCCGTGACGAAGAGAAATCAAGGGCCAAGGAACGTATCTTCTCTTTTAGAGATAAGTTTCACCAGTGGGATCCCAAGAATCAGCGTCCGGAGCTGTGGGATATCTACAATGCCCGTGTTCATAAAGGTGAATCCATCCGTGTATTCCCTATTTCAAACTGGACTGAACTGGATATCTGGCAGTATATCCGCCTGGAGAAAATACCTATCGTTCCTCTTTATTTTGCCAAGGATCGTCCTATTGTTAATGTGGATGGCAACCTGATCATGGTTGACGATGAGCGTATGCCCAAGGAGCTGGCTGCTAAAGCTACCATGCAAAAGGTTCGCTTCCGCACCCTGGGCTGTTACCCCCTGACTGGCGCCGTAGCTTCAGAAGCCGATACCATTGAA
>JACMKG010000399.1 GCA_014380255.1 Prolixibacteraceae bacterium
TACCTCATAAAAAGAAGCCAAAAGGTTTTCAGAATCCTTCGGATTGGAAGGATTGGAAGGAAAAGCATCGAATGTACCTCTGCCAATCAACTCGGCCTTGGATTTTCCTAATACCTGTAGATAACTTTCGCTTGCAGCTATAATGGTATAACGAGGTGAATCGGCTTTAATCAGCAAATTATTACCCGGCACAGCTTCAAAAATCCTCAACTCCTGCGACTGTATATCTGTGTTAACGGTTCCTTCATTCATTCAGTGATTTATTTATTCTTTAATGCGTAAATCCATTGGGGGCTGGATATCCTATCTATGCGCTAATTGAATATTAATCAACTTATAACTTGCGTCAACTGAAAAATGTTTAAAACTGAAACTCCTTAAAAGGTAAGTGATTGATATGAAGCTATGTATAAATTTAGAAATTTTCAATATTTCCTAATTACAATCCTTTGGATGTCCCGGGGATACTAACTTTTAACTCCTTGTAGCTAAAAGTTCCTGTCTTTATATATGCCGTGCTGACTACCATGGCTCCAACACTTAAGGGTGTAATATTTCTGCCTCAATTCAATTGGTGAATGATATGAAGAACCTGTATGGGTTAATTGTTTATGCCCCGAAAAAGAATTGGGAGTTCGTTTCTATTTACTACCATTCAAGTGGATGAACGGATCTTTAAATAAAAGATTGTAAAATAATGTGGAAGTCATAACCAATGAAAACCTTTCTACCTTAGGTTTATCATCTTATATTAATATGCTAAAATTAAAAGGTTTGTATATTTTATTTGTATATTTTATTTGAAGGTGAACACAGCTCTGATTTTTGAAACTATGGTGAGGTGCTTAAAAGGATAGATTAATTAGATTGGTCAAACGGTTTCATTTATCGCTTCCTGCTAAAAGGCATCCCGCAACCAACTGCAATTGGTTGCGGGATGCCTCCTTATTGAAATTAATTAAACACTAAAAATATTCATAACTTTCCATTGTAGGGAAAAGTATTTCAATAATCCCAGCTAACCGATATTTACCATTTCTTAAATTTCAGCGTACTTTCAATATTCTGTGCTATTTTTCTTCCTAATTCTGCCCCTGCCTTATTAGAGATTCGGGAATGAATACCACCATAAAACCGGGCATCATTTACATCCTGAACCATGTCTTCAAAAGAAGTATAGGTACGGGGGGCTTGATCCTGAAAATCGTAACTATGATCGGTAAAATGATAATCAGTGCCAAAAAAGCCTTCCATGATTTCAGCAAAGGCACCGGAATGAGACGCATGGGCACCAGGGAAATCGGGAAAAGGAGGTGTGGGAATAAACGAAGTCCATACTGTATCACCCAAAACTTCCCTGATATAGGTTACAGGCCGTTGCTGGTTGTATTGATATTTGATCTTATAGACACCAACTCCTGCATCATTCATGGCAATACTGGCTTTTGCAAAAACATAGGCTGTAAAATCCAGTTTTGGGTTCTCCTGTACCAATACTGTCTTTACGGAGGAGAGATAGCCGCCACCCCCATAGCCTTGAAAGCCGGGTTTACCACCATAAAAGTGAGCAACGGCTTTTTGCTCCTCTGTAAGCGTTAGCGAAGCATCATATACTTCTTTCATCATCTTATAATAATCAGAATTGGGATCTTCTGAATAAACCGGGGGAGCTTCAAGATCAATCCCATCGAGGGAGGTTGCAACCATCAGGCGATTTTTGCCCCAATAAGGAACGCCGGCTGGAGCAAACGCAGGAGGTGTAGGTACCCATAGCCCGGGTCCAGCTGGCGGAGTATAAGCTGCATTGGCATTGGCCGATCCGTCTGCTTTGGCCCAGTTAAAGACCGATTCTGCAACCGCTTTACCAAACTTTACCGACCGGTTGAACGTGCCGGTATCCGTTTGCATTTTATACCAATCGTTCAACGCATTTTCCAACGAATCCATCTTGACTTTGTTAACATCCGTTGCTGCGGTAAAAAAAGACCGGGTCATAGCTGCCATGGCAGAATTGGCACAAACGGGCCAAGAATAGGCATAGCCGTTAAGTGTTTTTGGCATAGCGGGAAAATCGTTTAATTGGCCTGATAAACTTTGATAGGAAGGCATACCTGGCACTACCGATTCGTACAAAGCAATCGCACCGTAGGCAAAATAACGCTGCGTTGGAGTCCCCCCAAAGGGTGTTGGATTGGTAACCATTAAATGCAGTTGCATATCCATCCATTTAAAAGCGACTTCAGAAGAATAAGTTTTGGTTTGCTGCAAGTGGCCATGACCTGGACCACCATTTCCATCCCAAATGATATCGTCCAGTTTATCACAGGAATTGAATAGTGTGATTGCCATAAAAATTATTGCAACCAGTGTACTAATTTTTCTCATAACATTCATTGTTTTAAAGGTTTCTCTACTCATCTGGCTTTTCGATTCCGCCCCGTTTGTGTGGTCGGTCTCCACATTGTTTGTTGGCTGTCGGTATCGTTTCTATGAGAGAGTACTTTTATGCAACTACTTAGGAGGGGTAGATTATTTCATAGAGTGAAAAAACACCTTTTAGACTACATACGAGTCATAAACACAAAAGTGTCATTTTTGGGAAAATATAATTGAAAATTAACCTGTTACAATAAGATGGATCGCAACCCGTAAGTGTTCAATGATAGTGATCCACAATGAAATTGGGGTTGATGCACGACCTTGAAACAGTAATCCCGAAGTGAGTTGAATAAATTAATATTTTCTTCCCTTATGAGAGTTGGTGCGTTTCCAAGGGCACAAAGCAATTTCGCAGAGCTACACATCATTCGTAGCCTATCCTTTTGATTTGAATAATCTACGTAATCCATTATTCACATCGGTCTCAATGATAGATTATTTACTATCTTGTAAGCTCAATAAAAACTAACTCAACTAATCTAAAATGTATTGTGCAAATTTCAAACGAGTTGCCCGTTTTATGGGGCTGCTTGCCTTCATGGCTTTCTATGGAAATGTCCTGCAGGCACAGGTACAAATTTCAGAACAGAAATGGACGCTTCCTACCTATGAGGTGATGCCTGCTGATAAGAATCCCATGTTTTTCAAAGGTGAATCCTACCAGGGAGCTTCTAAGGTGATCTACCCTTACGCGATGAACGATGCCATCTCCAATGAAAAGACTACGCGGGACTGGAAAGCACTTATCCTTGAAAACGAATACATCAAGCTGTGTGTGGCTCCCGAGATTGGCGGTAAGCTGTATTATGCAACCGACAAATCGACCAACTACAACTTTATTTACAAGAACAATGTGGTGAAACCATCCAACATTGGAATGACCGGCGCCTGGGTATCTGGTGGCATTGAGTGGTGCGTGCTTCACCATCACCGGGCTTCCACATTCCAGATGATGGACTATGACCTGCAGGTAAACGCTGATAGTTCCAAGACCATCTGGATTGGTGAAACAGAGCCTCGCCAACGCATGCGTTGGACCATCGGCATTACCCTGTTTCCCGGCAAGTCTTATTACCAGACCGAGGTGAAGATTCATAACCCTACTCCTTTGACCAATACTTTCCTTTACTGGGCCAATGTGGCCGCCCATACCAACAAGGATTACCAGGTCATTTTTCCACCAAGCGTGGATGTGGTCACTTACCATGCCAAGAACAGTTTTGCCCATTGGCCATATGCCACCGAAGTGTATAACGGGGAAGATTTCACCAAAGGGGTGGATATCAGCTGGTGGAAAAACTCAGTGAACCAGAATTCCTATTTTGCCTACGACTTGAAGGAAGACTTCATGGGCGGTTATGATCATGGGAAACAGACCGGAACGGTTCATATCGGCGATCACAACATCGTGAAAGGCGCCAAGCTCTGGGAATGGGGATCAGGCGCGGTGGGGCAGGCTACCGAAGGCAAGCTGACCGAAAATGATGGCCCGTATGTTGAAATTATGGTAGGCGCTTTTTCTGACAACCAACCCGATTATAGCTGGATCAGGCCTTATGAAGTAAAGACTTTTAAGCAATACTGGTACCCTGTAAAAGATATCCAGGGATTCAAGAATGCCAATCTCAATGGAGCTGTCAACCTTGAAAAGAGGGACGGCAATAAAGTGTTTTTGGGCTATTATTCCACTTCCAAAGTAGCCAATGCCAGGATTGTCCTGCGGAAAAAAGGAACGGTTATTTTTGAAAAGAATACGGCTATTTCACCTGAAACTGCCTTTACTTCCACTGTTAATGTTGAGGGAGAATTTGCTGAAACGGATCTTTCCACGGAGATGATCAACAGTGAAACGGGCGAAAGGCTTGTTTCTTACCAACCGGTAGAGCGAAAACAAACTTCTCCGCTTCCCGAAGAGGTGAAACGTCCGGCAAGTCCTAAAGAGATGGCCACCATTGAAGAACTTTACCTGACAGGCAGCCGCATTCAGCAGTTTGGTAATCCTACGCTCAATGCCATGAATTATTATAATGAGGCGCTTCAGCGTGACCCTTCTGATATTCGGACCAATGTGGCAGTAGGAATTATCAATCTTAAAAACGGTGAATACACTACTGCAAGGAAATATTTCGCCACGGCCATCAAACGCCTTACTAAAGATTATACCCGTCCTTCGAACTGTGAAGCGCTTTACCTGCAAGGGATCACGCTGAAAACCCTTGGACTGTACGACGAAGCTGTTGACACCCTTTACCGCGCTACCTGGGATTATGCATGGCATTCGGCAGCTTATCTTGAACTGGCACGCATATCCTGCCTGAAGGGCAATTATACCAAAGCCCTGGAGCAGGTCAACAATTCCTTGTCCACCAATTCGGTTAACAACAGTGCCATTGCACTTAAAGCAGCTCTGGAAAGAAAGCTGGGTGAATATATCCCGGCCTCCAAAACCTTGGCATCCATCCTGGCACATGATCCGCTTGACTTTCGTGC
The DNA here is from genome assembly GCA_014380255.1 of Prolixibacteraceae bacterium. The sequence goes on from JACMKG010000399.1 coordinate 4,930, forward strand.
CGGCAATGAGAATTACCTGATTGCCAAAAATTCAGGCAATGAGAACCAGGCAACGCAACACCTTTCTGAGCTTAACCGCAAGATGAGGGATTTTGATCAGAATTACCTTGAACTGGCTATGGGCTACATGAATGACGGGCTGAATATGGAAGCCGAAGATGTACTGCGCCGTTTTAAAGGCAAGAATCAAGAGGTTAGTTATTTGCTTGGTTACTTTGCCGACCATGAAGGGAATACAGATGAATCTGCTAAACGGATGAAAGAAGGCTCTTCTCTGGCAGTGGATTACGGTTTTCCCTTCTGCCTGGAAATGGTGAAGGTGCTTGAACTGGCTTCCAAATATAACCCCCACGATGCCAAGCCCTTTTATTACTTGGGTAACCTGCTGTTCGACAAGCAGCCCCAAAAGGCCATTCAATGCTGGGAACAAGCCGTTGAGCTGGATCCATCATTGGCTATTGCATTCAGAAATCTTGGCTGGGGGTATTATCAGTATAATCACGACGTGCCCAAAGCCATTGCAGCTTATGAGAAAGCGGTAGATCTTAAAAAGGATGATCCTGTTTATTATGCAGAACTTGATCCTTTGTATGAAAGGAACAATACTCCCATTGAAAAACGCTTCAGGTTGTTTGATTCTGTAAACGATGTGGTGAAGAAGCGCGATGACTCTTTCGTGCGTGAGATCATCGTACTTAATCTGGCCAGCCAGCCTGAAAAGTCGGTTGAGTATCTTTCAAACAGTGTATTCCATTTCCGGGAAGGAAGTTCAAGGGTAAGGGATATTACGATAGATGCCCGCATTCTTTTAGGCAAAAAATACCTGGATCAGAAGAAATACGCAGAGGCCCTGGAACAGTTTCTGGCAAGTGTTGAAACCACTGAAACTACCAAGCCGGGTAAGTATTCAGGTGATCCAAGAAGCGCTCAGATCAACTATTTCATAGGACTGGGATACGAGGCTTTGGGGAATAAATCAAAAGCCAAATCATACTTTACCCTATCTGCCAATCAGCCTTTAAAGGAGTCTGATTATATCAACTATTACAAGGGATTAAGTCATTTAAAGCTGGGCAATAAAGCCACCGCTGAAGCCTGTTTCAACAAACTGGTAGAAGAGGGTGAAAAGAAGATAGCCCAGGGGTCAGAAGTTGATTTCTTTGCCAAGTTTGGCGAAAAGGAATCTGCCAATGTGCAGCAATCCAACGCCCATTTGCTCCTTGGGTTGGGCTACAAAGGGCTGGGCGAACCTACCAAAGCAGCCGAATACCTGCAAAAGGCAGTTGAGCTATCGGTTAGCAACCTGTGGGCCACCATTGAATTAATGAAATAAGATTGCTCGGATTGGGACGGATTGCTGCACCAATCGGGGCAATCCGTCCCAATCCTAACTCGTGTAGTATTCCCCAAAAAGCAGCCGCCTTGTTTACCTTTTGACGATGCTTCACCTATCCAGGACCCCAGGAATCTTTCTCCCATTCCTTGATCGCTGCACGAACATACTGTTTCCCTTTCACAGTAAAAAAACAGCCGGGGCCACTATGCCTGAGATAGTCTCACTTGTATCATTTTTAATTCTTGCCATGATTCTCTTTTTTAAGTGAGTTTTTACACTATAAATGAAAAGAATTATGTTTCATTTATAGTATAAAAACAATCAAATGCACCACTGTCGTTTGAACTTGTAGTGAAGGCATCGTTATGCAAGCTTATCACCTAACTGCTGGTGATTGCGGTTGACACCCCTGGCTGGTTGATCAATAATACCAATTTGATTTGTAAATTAATCCATCGGCATTTTCGGTATAATGCCGATGGATAGAAGTGTTAGGCCAATCGAGGATACGATCCCGATCAATATCGGGAGGACTATTACACTTCTCCAATCGGTATAAAATCACCACCTATTATTTTATTTTTTACATTTGTTATCTCTTTTACTCAATTAATAACTTCGGCAATGCAGGTGAAATCGGACAATGAATACGTTGAACGCCTAAAATTGGGTGATTTTTCTGCCTTCGATGCTTTGTTTCATAAATATTCGGAGATGCTTTATGCCTTTGCATTGAGTATAACACGCGATCGATTTGCAGCAGAAGATATCACCCAGCTTGTTTTTCTGAAAGTTTGGGAAAAAAGAGCACTGATCAAGGAACATCTCTCCTTTAAATCCTTCCTTTTTTCGGTAGCCTACAATGAAACTATTTCTTTTCTCCGAAAGGAAAAGTCGGAAAAGAGGAGAATCAATGAATATGTGCACTATTCCATATCATTGACCAATGAAACCGAACAATTCGTTGAGTTTAAAAATATTGAAGGTTTAGCCAATCAGGTCATTGACCAGATGCCTGAAAAGCGAAAGGAAATTTTCAAGCTTAGCCGTGATCAGGGCTACACGAACAAGGAAATTTCAGAAAAGCTAAATATTTCAATTAAAACGGTGGAGAATCAAATGACTTCAGCACTCAATTCTCTGCGCCAGAAACTGAAAAGACAAGATATAATGGAGATATTGTACTATTTGATGATACTTCAGCCCTAAGGTTACAAATTCCAGATGGTCCATTGTCCATGCTTCAACCACGTAGACCGGATTATGAAGATTATCCCTAGGAGGTAGTATTTGCCCTGTGAAGAAACAGCAGCCATCATTTCAGGTTAAACTATTTCTCCATGTCTGCTGGTTTTCCTTTTAAAAGTTTAATTTCTGTATGATTTCCTACCCGGATACCTTTGGGATTTCCTATAAAAAACGTTTTTCCTCCATCTTTGAACATCTTTCCATTGGCTTTGTATTCCCATCATTAGTAACTCATCTGTAACCCATCTGTAACCTTTCTGTAACCTCAGATACAGAAAGGTTACTAATGAGTATCGAATGGGTATCTAATGATGGCAATGGTGGAGATGTAGGTAAGAGATAAAAAAAGGTTGCCAGGCATAAAGAATATTTAAAGTTCAGGAGGCCTGCAGGTGAAAAGCAAATGAGTGTTACAAACAAAGATAAACCCATTACAGGTTATTGTTTGCTTTCCTGTAATCAAATGGATTGCTGAATGGATTTTTATCCCCCTTAAATAGCCATTGATCCTAAATACGGGCAAGACACCCGTAGCAGATAGTGGGGAAAAGTAAAAACAAGAACTTTGAATGGTATCAAAGAAAGGGTAAGGCCCGAAGATAGGGGCAGAAGATTATTGAATTCGTGCAAAAGGCAATGAAAAGTTATTAGAATTCATCTTCAGGAAATTAGTATAAAAAAATCACTAATATACTTTCACCCGGCTTGCGAATTGAAAAGCCATGATATACAGCTATTGCAACATCTTTTTGAACTCAGTACAGGTGATTTGTTTGCCTTCATTTTCATTTTATTTTTCTTTTGGATAGGGGTAAGTGGGCTTTGATTTCGTAGTAGATTAAAAAGCATTAAAAAACCCAAATGAATTATCAAATTATCAAGAAATACCTTGAAAATAAAACTTCGGAAACAGAATCAGAACAGGTTCTCAACTGGTTAAAGGATCCGGGGAATGAGGAACAATCACGCAGTATTTTGGGTGAAATCTGGTGTGGTTCCGATATGCGCTTAATGAGCGAAAAGCCCGATTTTAACCATATGCTGGATTTAGTACATCATCAGATCAACCGTCAGCAATTTTCATCCTCAATTGAGAGGTCTCCATCAGCAGGTCATCGGATGACCCGTTTTTACCACTATTTCTCCAGGGTGGCAGCCATTCTGATCGTGCCCATTCTCTTGTTGTCAGCTTACCTTTATCTCAGTCAGCTCAACGATTCTGGTCAGCTAGCCCGTATTTCAACCCGGGAAATATATACCAAGCCTGGAACCCGCATTAAAATTGATTTGCCCGATGGGACGCAGGTGTGGTTGAACGATGGTACCCATTTTCGTTATCCGGAACAGTTTTCAGGATCGCAACGGGAGGTTTATGTCGATGGAGAGGCCTATTTTGAGGTAAAGTCGGATGCCAAACATCCGTTTGTGGTCAATAACCCGATGATGAAGACCGTTGTAACAGGTACCCATTTCAATGTAAATGGGTATGTGGCTGATCGTTTCTTTGAAGCAACCCTTTTGGAGGGAAAGGTGAGCCTGGAAAGAAACAAACAGACCATAGAGCTTAGACCAGGGGTGCAGGTTCAATTTGATGTGGAGCATGAAACAATCATCCAGAAGCAAGTCTATCCGCAGGATGCAACAGCGTGGATCAACGGGCAGCTTATTTTTAAAGACGAGAAACTGGGGACTGCCATTAAGAAACTTGCCAGGTGGTACAATGTTGAAATCATTTTATCGGACCAGGAACTGAATAGCTACCTGTTAACGGGAACGTTTCAGGATGAAAAGCTGGATCAGACACTGACATTGATTTCCCTGGCTCTGCCTGTAGAATTTGAGTATAAAAAGAAAAGCAAAATAGCTGAAATTCAAAGAGTTATTTATATGAAGAAAAAATAAAAAAGAGGGCCGTCAGGAATTTCGCAGATTCACTGGCAGCCCAAATTAATATTAATAATTAATCGCTTTAAATTTATGAAAAAAATGTTGAAACTAATCATTCCGTGGAGATTGTCTCCCGGGATGAAAAAAACACTCATGTGTATGAAACTAACTATTGTGATTATTTTTGCTGCAATTTTGCAAACCTTTGCAGGAGTCACTTATTCACAGACGACTACCTTGTCGTTGAACCTAAAAAGGGCACAGGTACAAACCGTACTAAAGCAGATCGAAGACCGGACTGAATTTTATTTTCTATACAGCCGTTCGGTGGTCGATGTTGACCGTACGGTGGATGTAGACGTAAATAATGCACGGATAGAGGATATTTTAAATGTATTATTTATTGGATCTAATGTGACTTACAAAGTGGATGGTCGGCAAATTGTGCTTTCCAAAAAGGAAGACTATGCGAATTTGGAGAATCAGCAGCAAAGATCCGTTTCGGGTCAGGTGACCGATTCATCAGGTTTGCCTTTGCCCGGTGTTTCCGTTGTGGTGAAAGGTACCACTGTAGGGGTTGTTACGGATTTGGATGGCCGATACAGTTTTTTCGTTCCATCCACAGGGACAACCCTTGTTTTTTCGTTTATCGGAATGAAAATGCAGGAATTGGTTGTTGGTAACCAGTCTGTTATCAATGTTTCATTGAGTGAAGACGTTGTTGGAGTGGATGAAGTGGTTGTCATTGGTTATGGTAGCAGAGCCAAAAAAGACATTACCACTGCGATTTCTACCATCAATACGGAGGAGATTGGCAAAGTAACCGGCATGTCCTCTGAACTGTCGATGCAGGGACGCATGTCCGGTGTTCAGGTGGAAAGTGGTGGTGGAAACCCGATGTCCCGTCCCACCATACGGATCCGTGGGGTCAATACCTGGGGTGTTTCTTCTCCTTTGTATATCATTGACGGCGTTCCTGTTACGGAATTTGGCGCTGGAATTGAAGGGCAGGAAGACAAACGGGCAGAAGATATACGTGGACCATTAAATATCATGACCATGATTGATCCGAACGATATTGAGTCAATCTCTATTTTGAAAGATGCCTCTGCTGCTGCTATTTATGGAGTACGTGCCGCCAATGGCGTTATACTGATTAATACAAAAAAAGGAAAAGGCGACAAGCCTGTAGTAGAATTTTCTACCAGGTTTGGGGTCCAGAACATTACTCAGAAAACTGATGTAATGAATACCCAGCAATACACCAAATTCATCAGCGATGTTTTAGCCTCTGATCCTACCATCGAGATAGATCCCAAAAATGTGGGTCGCTTTGATCCGACCAGTGACAGATATTTGGGTGACAGCCCTACTTACAATTGGCAGGAAGCGATCAAAAACAAAAATGCCTTGTCAAAAGACTATTCTGTAAGAGTATCAGGAGGAACAGGGAAAACAGATTATTTTGTTTCCATTGGATCGACACAAAATGAAGGGGCTTTCAAGAATAATTACCTTGATCGTTTATCCGGTTCCTTTAAAGTCAACACGCAGATCAATAACTGGCTGAAAGTAGGCGCCAATTATCGTATCACTTCAGCAAAAGGACGTGATTTTAATCCCGATCTGATCCAGGCAGGGCAATACCCTGCATGGCAAAAAATTTATGATCCCAACAATGCTTTTGGTTTTGCTCCTGTGGTGGAGGGAAGACAGGCTGATGGATCTTATTCATCGGGGACACTTTATGGTTTGGGAACCCGAATCAATGTGTTGGGTAAGTCAGCGGCCGATGACAATCTGTACAAGTCGATGCGGAACATGGGAAGTGTGTATGTTGAATTTGAGCCCCTTAAACATCTGAAGATCAAAGGTCAGATGAGCATGGATATTTATGACATTACCCGTTTCCAATTCCAGGATTTTGATGGGACAGTGTTTGACTACACGGCAGGTGACCGTTCTGCACCCTCTGGCGGAAATTCAGTAGGTAGTTACGAAGAGCGTGATGTTTTTAACAACAACTACATCAATGAGATAACCATTAATTACAACAATACATTCGGAAAACACAACATCGACCTGGTCCTTAATGGGAGTGATCAGCAATATGATTCAAAATACAAATTGGCTTCGACCAATTGGATGCAATCGAAGTTGCCCTATATGCGCAGGCTTGGAGGAGAGAGTAAATACCTGTCACTGGGAACAGACATGACCAACAGTGCCTTAGAGGGTCTCATGGGACGCGTTTCGTACAATTATAATTCAACTTATTATTTTGATGTTACGGTTCGTCATGATGGAAGTACCAGGTTTGCCAAAGAAGAACGATGGGGAACTTTTCCTTCTGCATCAGTGGCATGGAGAATTTCCCAGGAATCGTTTATGAAAGATATTACATTCATCGATGATTTGAAAGTGCGTGCTGGATACGGGCAGTTGGGAAACCAGGAGGTGCGTAATATGGCCTACCTTGCACCCATTGACAATCGTCCTATTTTTGCCTGGGGTGTTGATGGAACTCGCATTGGAATGGGAAACAAATATGTGGCAGCAGCCGTTTATTCACTTCCAAACCCCTATCTTCAATGGGAAAAAACCTCCACCGTAAACATGGGTATTGATGGTGCGCTGCTGGACAACAAGCTGTCTGTATCATTTGATTACTTCAATAAATTAACAGATGGGATTCTTCAGACCATCACTTTGCCACTTTCGGCAGGCTTAATAGATATGCCAGTTGACAATATTGCTTCAGTTCGAAACACCGGTGTTGAATTTTCAATGAACTTTAACGATCAAATTGGAGAATTGAAATACACCATCGGAGCCAATATTTCTACCGTTAAAAATACAGTTGAAAAAACATCCAATGGAATCCCATTACTCAATGGACAGTCTGAGAATATAGAAGAAGGATATTCGATGAATTATATCAGGGGATATAAAGTGGGCGGTATCTTCCAGTCACAGGCTGAGATCGATGAATGGATGGCTAACAATGAGGATAACACAGAAAACTATCAGTCGGCAAAAGTTGCTCCGGGTGACTACTATTTTCTCGACCAAAGAAGTGCCCCAACTGAGGCTGGTGCTTTTTACAAAGATTCGTTGGACCATAAAATTGACTCTTACGACCAGGTTTATTTAGGAAAAACAATTCCCGGATATTATTACGGATTTAATTTGAACCTGGAATATAAGAATGTTGATTTTAGCTGTCAATTTTCGGGTGTTGGAGATGTTCAGCGAGTCAATAATGTAAAAATGGACCTGTACAATGTAGGTACAACGGGTGGTAATCAATCAGTGGACGTGTTGGATTCGTGGACTTCAACGAACCCTTCTACCTCTTTGCCAAGATCTATCAATGGTGATCCGGCACAAAACTATCGTTTCTCTGACAGGTTTGTTGAAAGTGGTGCCTATTTAAGATTGTCAAACATCCAGTTGGGCTATAGTCTTCCTAAAGAGGTTTACAATTTTATGCGCAATAGTGTTTCGAATTGCCGCATCTATGCTGGCGCATCCAACCTCTACACCATTACCAAATATTCGGGATACGATCCGGAGAATGATAAGTATCCTACTCCGAAAACCATTTTCATGGGACTTAGCGTCCGATTCTAATCTGGTAAATGACCTATTTAATATTAAAAAACTATGAAAAAGATAAAATATATTCTGGCCTGCTCATTGATGATGATGGGTTTGGTGAGTTTAAACTCCTGTGATGAGAATTTGGATATCGATATCAGCAAGGAGTTGGAGGTTAATTATTTTGGAAGTGAGTATCGTATTACCCAGGGTATTGGTGGTGCCTATGCCGAGATTACCAATATCTATGGCGCTGATCTGAACAATGGAACCAAGCATGGCTTTTGGCTTTTGCCAGGTGACGATGTAACTTCCGATGGCTCAGGGAATTCACTTGAAACATTTGCAGGACTTAGTGGAGGCAATGGCCCGGTGGTAAATATGTGGAGAACCTATTACAAGGTAATATCAAGATGTAACTTTATGCTTGAAAAAATCGAAGAACCCACGGTTGCTGCGATCTACAAGACTCCCGGATTAAAGGATGCCAACAAGGCTGAAATGTTGTTTATCCGTTCGTGGTGTAACTTCAAATTGTGGGACAACTGGAGAAAGGCGCCGTTGCAAATCAAACGGATTACCTCAGCTGCAGATGCGATACTACCTCCTTCCAAGGACTTTGAATTACTCGACAATGCGATTGCATCTCTTGAGGAAGCTGCTCCATTGGCCAATGAAGCGTGGAATGATTTAAATACAGGACGAATTACCAAGGATGCCTGCTATGGGCTGTTGGTTAAATTGTATGTGACGCGTGCATGTTACAACTCAAAAAATGCGGATGATTATAGCAAAGCCATTACGGCTTATGGGAAGATTTCCGCTGACCGCATTGCCGCATTTTCATCAGTTGCATATGGTGAGAGTTTTGATTACCGAACTGAAAATAATGCGGAATCATTGTTCGAATTTCAGGCAAGTATCCAGCCTGCAGGTCAGGATAATGCATGGCTTGACAATGATTTTGGAGGCGATGTAGGTCAGATGGCAGCCTTCTTTCATTACAGCGATTCGCACTGGGGAAACTATAGTAGCGGAATATTCGGACCCAGTCAGAAATTAATTGAAGCATTTGATGACAATGATCCCCGGAAAGCTGAAACACTCTCAAACAATGCCGATAACGTGGGGTGGTCAGCGTGGTGGATCACCCCTACATGGGATAGGTTTTTGGGCTACCAATTGGTGAAATATAACAATGGAAAAAGAGGTAATATCGTTGATCCGATGTGGCAAATCGGATCAAACAACAATCCGAGGCTGCTTCGCATGGCCGATGTAAAACTTTGTGTAGCTGAAGCCTATTTGGCAACGGGGAATGCAGGAGCCGCCCTTGTTCAGGTAAACGATGTTCGCCAACGCGCCCGTTTTTCAACTTCCGATGGAACAGAAGCTTCTGCTCCTGCGGCTTTGGCTTCGGTTACGATCACTGAAATCATGAATGAACGACTCCTTGAACTGGCTGGGGAGGATGGACACCGTTGGTCTGATTTGAGAAGATGGCATTCGGCTGGTTATATTAATCTGGCAACCTGGACCCCTGCTGATTTTGGTTTCCCTGCCCAATACGACGCCAGCTTATTTAAATTCGACATATCTAAACACTTGTTGTTCCCAATTCCGACCGAAGAACTCGACCGTAATCCTGAAATGGCGGCCAGTGGTCAGAATCCTGGTTATTAATCCATAACACAAATAAACCTTTATCCATTCTTAGAGCAATGACAGAGATTTTCTGTCATTGCTTTTTGCTAAATTTGAACACTAACTAACCAATTTTTCTGGCATGAAAAAACTATTTTGTTTCTTCCTGATCCTTTTCCTGGCCATTGTTCCCTTTGGCGCCAGGCTTCAAGCCCAGACCACTTTTGGGGAGGGTTCAGGCAACTATGGTACATTGCTCAATGATTTAAAAACAAGTCTTTCGGGAAAACATGTCAAAACGGTTCACCTTGACGGCAAAGACCGCACCATGTTTGTGACCTGGATACGTGACCACATTCACACGATGAAGGCCTACAAGTACTGGGAAAAAGACATGGCAAGCTACCTTGATTTTTTCATGGGACGGCAATCTGCCAAGGGGATGTACTATGATTACTGGGATTCGTACAAAGATAAGAATGTGGGACAGTTGTATTTCACCAATTGTTTCGACAATGAATTCTACTTTGTGGATGTCGAGAATCAGGTGTTTTTCTTCCGTATGCCCATCGAGGCTGACCTGGAATACCTTTTGGTGGAAGGCGTCTATACCAACTGGCAGACTTCGGGTGACAAAGCTTTTCTCAAGCAATGGCTGCCCACCCTTGTCAAGGGCATGAAATACGAGATGACCGATCCGCTGCGCTGGTCATCGCAGCATTTGCTCGTTAAACGGCCTTATTCAATTGACACCTGGGATTTTACCTCGGAACCCGATTCGCTCAAAAGTGTGGACAGATTGCTTTACCACATCGGCAATACTTTGGAAACGCCCAAGGGAATCATGCATGGCGACAACAGCGGCATGTTCCAGGCGTCCAAACAACTGGCCCTTTTGTATGAAGCCATCGGTCAAAGCACCAGTGCCCGTGAATGGGATTTACAGGGCGATTTGTTTCGTCAAAAGCTCAATACAGTTTGCTGGAACGGGAAGTTTTATGCCCATTTTATTCCGGAAGAACCCGTTCCCTCGCATATCAAAACTGACCCGATCAATTCCATCGGCTTGTCGAATACTTATTCGATCAACCGGGGAGCGCCTACAAGGGAAATGGCCGCTTCCATCATAAAGACTTACAGGGAGATTGGAGAAAAGACCAAAAGCCAGTCGATGGCTCCCTGGTTTGGAATTTATCCCTTCTTTGAACCTCATTTTGGAAAGTATCCGTTAGGGGAATATATGAACGGCGCTGTTTTACCTTTAGTGGGTGGAGAACTTGCAAAGGCAGCTTTCCAAAATGGTTTTGAAGCCTACGCGGTAGAGCAGTTAAAAGTTGTGGAACAGATTTTAAGCAAGAACAACCGCAACCTGCCCGGTTGTGTCAATGCAGATGGAACGGCCCAGAAGGAGGCCATCCCGGACCAGTGGGGCCAGGCCGCTTTTGTGAGTGCTTTGGTAGAAGGACTTGCCGGGGTGGTGGATGAAAGCATCCTTTTCAGGGAAGTGGAGATTTCTCCCCGCTGGTATTTTGCCGGAGTAAATAAAACATCAGTCAATGTAGGATACGGCGGAGATGGCAACCACGTGGAATATACCTACGACTTTGATGCTGAAAAAAACGAGGTGAAAATAATCACCAAGGGTAAGTTTGAACACTTTACCCTGCGGGTTCCTTTTCCGGCAAATGCCAATGACGCTCATGCTTCAATCAATGGAAAGGATGTTCCTGCAAAGGTTGAACAGGTTAATCAATCGCGTTATGCGGTTTTGACGGGCGACGGAAGTTCCAATATTGTTAAGATACAATTTAAGTAGCAAAATATATACAAAGCAGAGAAATGAAAGAATTAAACAGCCTTATGTAGAACGATGCATGGGGCGATAAAGTGATCAGTGATCCGTGGATTACTATTTGGCGAAATGAATTATATCCTCCGGCTATTTCAAGGGCCATCCATGACACCGATCAGAGAAAACAAAAAACCGTTGATCAGGGACTAAAAGCCAAGGCTGATAATTATAACGTCAATCTGAAGTTTATTGCAACAGTATGGAATCCGCTAGCTATCTAAAGTGGGTTTATAAATTTAGTTGGGCAGGTTATATAAACGTTACATGGAATGTGGGCAGGGTTTCAACAAAAAACGGAGAAACATTGAATAATATAACAGAGCAGTGATCAATATGGCTTTAAATAAACCGTAAAGCAGATTTAATTCAATTTTAAAACCTAAGCTAAATCCATTTCCTATGAAACCTTCTGTTTTTTTTACCATCATAACTGTTGCCCTCCTTATGTGGTCGTGTATCCAAAATCGCGAAAATCAAGCTGTTTCGCTCAACAATAATTGGCAGTTCCGAAAGGCAGGTGATTCAGAATGGCTTCAGGCAAAAGTGCCGGGCTGCGTACACACTGATTTGCTTGACCATCAGCTTATCGCAGACCCGTTCTTTCAGAAAAATGAACTTGAGGCAAAATGGATTGAAACCACCGACTGGGAATACTCCACCACCTTTGAACTAACCCCGGAAATGGCAAAGTTTAACAATCTCGATTTGCAATTTGGCGGACTTGACACATATGCCGATGTTTATGTGAACGACTCGTTGGTACTTCTTGCTGACAATATGTTCCTGGGTTGGACGGTACCGGTGAAAAATGTGGTAAAGCCTGGAGAAAACCACCTGCGCATCTATTTCCGTTCGGCTGTGAATGTGGGCATGGAGAAGCTGAAAAAAGTGCCGTATCTGATTATGGCCGCCAATGAACTTGCCCCTGAAAACGAACGTTCCAACGTGTTTACCCGCAAAGCGCCATTTCATTACGGTTGGGATTGGGGTCCCCGGCTTGTTACCTGCGGAATTTGGAAACCGGTAACCCTCTTGGGCTGGGACCAATCCACAATGAAAGATCTTTATATTCAGCCACTGAAAGTTGCTGCCGATGCTGCTACTTACCGCGTTTCTGCTGAAATTGAGAGTAATGCATCCGCCAATGCCGACCTTGAAGTTTGGGTTGACAGTCAAAAAATGGCCA
>JACMKG010000007.1 GCA_014380255.1 Prolixibacteraceae bacterium
GCAGGTGGCACGTTCTGTTTTTGATGGCAAATACCGCGTTACCAACCCTGATTCCGGCTCGGTGGACTGTCAGTACTGGGTTTGCAAACAGCGCCTTGAATCGTCTGTTTACCTGCAGCAACTGGTGGAAGCAACCATGACAAAAAATACTTTTGAACGAGTGGCTGAACCTCTCTTTTTAGGCTATTATTATAAGGATAAAAAGCATCAGGATCAGACGGTCAAAGTGGATGCCATGCTCAAAATGTTTGATCAGATAAAAACTCCTGCCGATCAAAAGCAAAAGGTAGCCTTCCCCGAGGCAGGAACCCATGTCATCGGATGCAAACTGTACTCAGGCGCCTGGAAAGACGTAGAAGCAGCCACCTTTCAGTTTGCCGAAGAAAAACTGGGATTGGTGCCTGTAAATAATTGAATAACTAACGCAAATGACTATTGAATTTTAGGCCTGCAAAATTCAGGTTCTTGAACCCTATTTCTCTTGCCATTTTAGAGATAAATCGGGAATAGTTTTACTACCTGTTTTGACTCAAATATTCTACCACTTGTTCCTTTATTTTTAAAGCTTCGCGATAATACATTACTGCTTCCTGAATACTTGGCTTACCAAGAGGCATTAGTCCCAAATCGCCGGGATAACGAGCTTCAATATAAACTGTATCAAGTTCTTCAAGAATAGTTTCATTTAACCCAGGAAGTATGGGAAGTATTTTTGAATACAAATTTTCAAGCTGATGTGTTTTAATTTTCCCTAAATTGAATTCTTCAATAAGGGCTTTAAATGATTTCTCAACCGCCTGCTGTGCATGGAAGGCCACCATGTTGGTGATCTCTTCCCTCCCAAGCATTACCTCCATGGCAATCACATCATCATGAGCGGCATTAAGCCACTCCTTTGTTATTGGCTTCATAGAGTACGATTCCCTCGTTGATGATTTCCTTTGAAAATATGCTATTCATTTCAACAAACTTCTGATAAGTGGCCTTGGTGTATACAATCAAGTCAATAGGGATAATTTTGCGATAGTTCTTAATAAACTGATTGTAATACAAGTATAGTTCCATTTTCTCCCGATGCGAAGAGGGAATAGAATCCTGGGGAACAACAACCATTAAATCAATATCACTCTCTGATGAAGGATTTCCATAAGCATAAGAGCCAAACAAAATTACTCGTTCAACACCTTGCTGTTTAAATATCTCAGTGATTTCAGAAATGATATCCCGGGCATCCATATTGTTTTCTAGTTTATACAAAACTAAACAACTTTCCCGTATAAATCAAACTCTTCAGAGCCTGTGATTTCAACCCGATAGAACTGCCCTTTCTTTAACGAAACTTCTTTGCCGATCAGCACCTCTCCATCTACTTCAGGGGAGTCGAATTCGGTACGGCCAACGAAGAATTCCTCATCCTCACGGTCGATAATAACTTTAAGGGTTTTGCCCACTTTCTCAGCATTCAGCTGAGCCGATATGCCCTGCTGGAGGCCCATAATGGCATCGGCACGGGACTGTTTTACTTCCTCCGGCACATCATCCTGGTATTTCTTGTATCCGTAAGTGCCTTCTTCGTGCGAATAGGTAAAGGCCCCCAAACGATCAAAGCGGTGCTTGGAGATAAAGCTTTTCAGTTGCTCAAAATCTTCTTCAGTTTCACCCGGATGGCCAACCAACATGGTGGTACGGATAGTGATTCCCGGAACTTCTTCCTTGATCTTTTGCAGCAATACTTCTGTCTCTTCGGTAGTTACGTGGCGCAGCATGTTTTTCAGAACATTGTTGGCACTATGCTGCAGCGGAATATCAATGTAATGACAAAGCTTGTCTACGGTCTTAAAAAGAGGCAAAATATCCATTGGGAACTTGGTAGGATACAGGTAGTGAAGGCGGATCCATTCGATTCCTTCCACTTCAGCAATCTTTTGAATCAACTCTGCCAGCATGCCTTTTCCATAGAGGTCAATTCCATAGTATGACAAATCCTGGGCGATAAGTAAAATCTCGCGTACCCCGTTTTTGGCAAGGTATTTTGCTTCTTTTACCAAATCTTCCATAGTCCTGGAACGATGGTTGCCCGTCATTCCGGGGATGGCACAGAAGGCACACACGCGGTTACAGCCTTCCGATATTTTCAGGTAAGCAAAATGCGACGGCGTGGTTATTTTACGTTCATAGATGAATTCAGGACGGTAGGTAGCCTTTAATTCGGTCACCAGGGCCTTTAAGTCAAACTTGCCGAAGAACTTATCCACTTCAGGCACTTCCTTCTCCAGATCGCTCTTATAGCGCTCAGAAAGACAGCCCATCACATACAATTTTTCAATATCGCCACGACTTTTTGCCCCAACGAACTGCATAATGGTATTGACTGATTCTTCCTTGGCATCGTTGATAAAACCGCAGGTATTGATCACTACTACATCTGAATCTGTATCGTCAGAGTCATGCACCACCTCGAAGCCATCCATTGAAAGCTGGTTTAACAGCACTTCTGAATCCACCAGGTTCTTGGAGCAGCCCAGAGTCACCACATTTATTTTTTGTTTCTTCATTCTTCTAAAATTAATTCAATAAAGACACCACTTTTGGGTATCTTCATTATTCACCACTCTCCTATTTCTATCAGTAGAACAGAGAAATACATCCTATGTTCTAACGTTAAAAGGTCTCTTAATAATAAAGGCCGGCATAAGCCAGCCACATATAGTTAAGCCAAAGTAAAGTAAATGCAGAATTGATGTGACAACTTTAAACTTTGAACCTGAAACTTTGAACTTTACTAGCTAAAAAGAGAATCTACAAAGGCACGACGGTTGAAGATCTGCAGATCATCCATCTTTTCACCTATTCCAATATATTTAACCGGGATTTTAAACTGATCAGAAATTCCGATCACTACTCCCCCTTTGGCAGTGCCATCCAATTTGGTAAGGGCAAGGGCATTCACCTCGGTAGCCAGCGTGAACTGCTTAGCCTGCTCAAAAGCGTTTTGCCCGGTTGAACCATCCAGAACAAGCAATATTTCATGAGGAGCGTCTGGAATTACTTTCTGCATCACCTTCTTGATTTTACCCAACTCATTCATCAGGTTGATTTTGTTGTGTAAGCGCCCTGCAGTATCAATGATCACTACATCGGCTCCCTGCGCAACGGCTGACGAAATGGTATCGTAAGCTACGGAAGCAGGATCAGCGCCCATCGTTTGTTTTACCAAAGGTACCTGGACACGATCGGCCCATATTTGCAATTGATCAATAGCTGCAGCACGAAAGGTATCAGCAGCACCTAAAATGACTTTCTTGCCGGCACTCCTGAACTGATGTGCAAGTTTACCAATGGTCGTTGTTTTTCCAACGCCATTGACTCCTACCACCATAATCACATAGGGCACTCCATTTCTGGGCAGATCAAAATCAGAAACATCATTGCTGTTATTTTCTTCGAGTAAACTGGCAATTTCTTCTTTGAGAAGGGAATTTAATTCAGAGGTTCCCATATACTTATCAGCGGCAACTCTCTTTTCAATACGTTCAATGATCTTCAACGTAGTGTCAACGCCAACATCTGCTGATATAAGTATTTCCTCCAGGTTATCCAGCACTTCATCATCAACCGTTGATTTACCAACAATAGCCCGGCTAATCTTTGAGAAAACGTTTTCCTTGGTTTTAGCTAGCCCTTGATCCAGACTTTCTTTTTTCTTATTATTAAAAATTCCGAAGATTCCCATATTGGCCTGAATTAACGATCAGCGATTTGTAACATGTGTGATTTAATAAAAAAAGCCTTCACCAAAGATGAAAGCTTTTTTTTATAAAGAGATTTTGGTCTATTTCTTAAAATAATCTTTTACATTTTCATTAGGAATGATTTCTTCCTGAAATGTATAAGCACCGGTTTTTTCTGATTTAACCATTTTTACTACCTTGGCGTAACCTTTACCGGCACCTTTTTGTAATGATGCAACTACTTTCTTTGCCATACTATTTCTTATTTAATTTCGCGGTGTACAGTAACTCGCTTTAAGTTAGCGTTGTATTTCTTTTTCTCCAAACGTTCAGGTGTATTTTTCCTGTTTTTGGTTGTAATGTACCTGGAAGTTCCGGGAACTCCGCTAGTCTTTTGCTCGGTACATTCCATAATTACCTGGATTCTACTGCCTTTTTTAGCCATTTCTTAAAGCTTAAATAGTTGTTATAAAACCTTTTTCTTTTGCACTCTTTAATGCAGCATTCAATCCGTTCTTGTTGATTGTACGGATTCCGTTGGCTGAAACAGTTAACGAGATCCAACGATCTTCTTCAGGTAGATAGAACTTCTTGTTAAACAAGTTAGGAAGAAACTTCCTTTTTGTTCTGCGCTTTGAATGAGAAACATTGTTTCCCACCAATACTTTTTTTCCGGTTACTTGACAAACTCTTGACATTGTCTTATTTTTTTATCTGAATCTCACATTTTTCAAACAGTCCGCAAAATAAGTACTTTTTCTTCAAAAAATCAAATAGTTCTAAAAGTTTTTTTATTCATTAAAACTGAACTATTTTTAGGCTTCCGAAAATAGACAAACTGTGAACAATTCTCAACCCAAATATTATCCTTCCATTCTGGATGCCGTGCACCTTATTGTGCTCTATATTTTCATTCAAAGCGTGGTGGACTTTCCTCTTGCAATGCTAGATTATTATAAGGGTACAGCGTATTTATCCAATCCAATCAAGAAAATTTTACTCGGCGTAGGATCTACCCTTTTCATCTTTTATTTTGCCTGGCGTAAAGCCGGAGTTCCCTTAAAAGAGCTTTTCCCTGCCAAAAGATTTAATATTCTGATTGTGATTCCGATCCTTGTTTTTATTTGGGCTGCACACAATATTATCGGTGAAATAAACTTTCAGGTAGAGAAAATATTGCCTCCTCCCGCTTGGTTCATAGAATTATTCACCAAAATTTTCGAAAATGATTACGGCATTTATGGTGCTATTTTAAAAATAGTCATCATCGCTCCTGTTATCGAGGAGTTAATATTCCGGGGAATCATCATGCATGGACTGATGCGCAATTATTCCGGTTTTACGGCCGTAAGCGTTTCTGCATTGATGTTTGCCTTGTTTCATCTCAACCCATGGCAATTTCCTGCAACCTTTGTCCTGGGAATTTTGCTCGGAATACTGATGTTACGCACCCGGAATATCTATTTATGTATCATTGGTCATGCTATAAATAACGGATTGGTATTATTCAGCATGCAGTATTGGGGAGAGATTCAGAAAACGGATTTTATACAGAGCAGCAGAACCAGCCAACTCATAATCAGTGCTCTTGTTGTAACAGGTGCCTTGATGTTGATATTCTTTTTTAGCCGCCCACTTAACAGAAAAGTAAATTAAGCCACTAGGGTTGCTAGTGCTCTTGAATATATTCTATCTTTACCAGACAAAATACAGCAGATATTATCATGGAAAGAATTGCCATTTTTCCGGGATCATTTGATCCTTTTACAATCGGTCATGAAAGTATTGTAAAACGTGCCATCCCTTTATTTGATAAGATAATTGTGATGATTGGATATAATTCCAACAAAAGATCATTTTTCCCCCCTGCTAAAAGAGAGAAATGGATTAACGAGGTTTTTAAAAATGAGCCTACTGTGTCCGTTGAATGTTATGAAGGGTTAACCGTGGATTTTTGCAAGAAGGTAAATGCCAGGTATATTCTAAGAGGCTTGCGTACTTCGGCAGATTTTGAATTTGAACGTGCCATTGCCCAGGTGAATAAAAAGATGTATCCACAAATTGAATCCGTTTTTCTATTGACCACACCCGAGCACACTCCCATTAATTCAACCATTGTACGTGATATCATCCTGCACGGGGGTGATGCCAGCATGTTTCTGCCTGCAGCATTAAACATGGCGGAATTCAAAATGGAAGAATAATTGAACAGGAAATATTCCTTAGAATTTATCGTTGTATAGATTGGTAATGAAAATTTAGTAAAAATTCAATCTATTTCAGTTTGATCAAAGTGAATACAAAGAATATAAAGTCCGCCTTAATCATTTTATGTCTCTTAATTGCAGGGAAAGCATTTGCTGCCTCTATTAAGATTACGGGTAAAGCACCTGAGTATGCTCAGAATTCGATTGAGCTGAATACTTTCCATGATTTTATTTCCGAACAGCATATCCGTTTAGGCACCATTCGATTTAACGCCCAGGGGGCATTTGAACTGGAGTTTAACCTTGAGAAGACAAGCCTCTGCTTTGCCAATTTTGACGGCTATCACGGAATGATTTACCTGGAACCCGGCAAATCGTATGAATTGGTATTTCCCCCCAA
>JACMKG010000400.1 GCA_014380255.1 Prolixibacteraceae bacterium
AACAATGGCTATGGCTTTATCTCGATGAGCGATGAATCATTTGAACAAAATATGTGGGATAAAAATTCATTTTCAGCATTGGATATCATTTTCGGCGAAGAGAAGACCACCCGCAGGATTTATGGTCTGCGCAAAACAGATTTTACACTCTTTACCCCTCACATGAGAAAGGCTATTTCAGAATATGTGTCGGTTGATGATGCCAGAGTGTTTTTATCGGGAGCTTATTTAGGCACTGACCTTGACCTGTGTGGAGATTCCCTGGCACGAGCTTTTGCCAATGATGTGCTGCATTACCGGTTTGTAACCAATCATGCCTCCAGAAGCGGAAAGGTATACCCGGTAAATGCTGTGAAAGGTGCTTTCTCAAAGGAATTTAAGTTTATCCAGGAAGCCCATCAAACAATTTATAAGGTTGAATCTCCCGATGCTATTGAGCCGAAGGGAAAAGATGCCAAAGTGTTTTTCAGGTACAACGAGGATAATAAAACAGCCGGGGTAGGATATGATGGAAATTACCGAACACTAATTCTGGGATTTCCTTTTGAGACTATTCCCACGGATGATGAAAGGGATAAACTAATGGGGCAGATTTTGAAGTATTGGAAAATGAAATAAGTTGAATGATTAGCAGTGTTGTCAATAGAAAATAAACACATGGATATATAGGATAAATAGAAGAATGAGAAACAAGGAATAAGGAAGTGAGAAATACTTCAGTTCGTTATAATCCTTGGTTTCTGAAAAATGGGAGGTTTAAAACTTTATCTTTTTACTTTCTTGTTTTTTTATTCGATATTAAGTTTTTTTGAATTCTCAAAGCAAGACCTCTGGGTCGAAATAACATTAATTAAACGTACATGGAACAGTTTGTTGATTTGAAATATACCAAAAATAAGAGTGCCTTACAGGTGCTCTCTGAGTTTGCAGAAGCGCAAAAACAAAGCTGGCCTTTGGCAAAAGCTAATTACGAAGGGCTGAAATCAGTGGAGAACAAAGAATTTCAGTTTGACGGATTTAAGATTAAAATTCAATTTAATCCCGAACGCATACGCTCATCGGCAGCCAAAGTGGATCAGAAATCAATAGCTGAGCGTGCATGTTTCTTGTGCAATGAAAACAGGCCTGTAGAGCAAAAAGGAATTTTATTTGGAAAGCAGTTCCTCATCCTTATAAACCCTTACCCAATCTTTAAAAACCATCTTACTATCTCTTCCAATACGCATGTTGATCAGCGGTTTTTAGTTAATGCGAAGGCCTTGCTTGAATTGGCTGCAGCCATGGAAGGATTCACGGTTCTGTACAATGGACCAGAAAGCGGAGCATCGGCTCCCGATCATATGCATTTCCAGGCAGGCGAAGAGGGTTTTATGCCCGTTGGGGAAGAGTATGAACAGTTGAAAATACATTCAGGTATCAATCTTTTTTCAGGAGAAAACACCCAGGTATGGGCTTTTAGCCATTACCTGCGCAAGATGATTTCAGTTGAAACCACATCAATGGATGAAGGAATGGTATTAATGAAAGACTACTACGATACATTTCGTGAGTTGCAGCCTGAAAAGATTGAACCTATGATGAATGTGCTTTGTTCGTTCTTAAAAGGAAAATGGATCATTCATCTTTTCCCAAGAAAGGCACACCGGCCTGACCGCTATTTTGCTCCTGGGGAAAAGCAGTTGCTCATTAGTCCTGGTTCTGTTGATCTTGGCGGAGTTTTTGTAGTACCACGCAAGGAAGATTTTGATAAGATTACCCACAGTGATGTGGTGGATATCCTTGCACAGGTTAGCCTGGATGATGAGCCATTTGCTGAACTTATAGAAGGGATGAAGACTAAAATGAATAATAAATAATCACGTAGGCACATGAAAAAGATTATTGTTGGTTTGCTGGCTTTTGTAACGATGTTTGCTTCAACTGTATTGTCAGAAGCACAAGTAAAAGCCTCTGGTGAAACTGCTATCAGAACAGGCGCTGAGCAGACTGAGAAATATGTACCCCTGTTGCAGGGCAATCGGATAGCCATTGTGGCCAATCAGACTTCGGTTATTGGCAAAACTTCCCTTGTGGATAGTTTAAAGACCTTGGGTGTTAATATTGTAAAGATATTCGGACCGGAACATGGATTCAGAGGCACGGCCAGCGCGGGAGCCGTAGTTGCCGACAGCGTGGATGCTAAAACAGGCATTCGTGAAATATCGCTTTATGGCAAAAAGGGCAAGCCTTCCAAACAAGACTTATCGGATGTGGATCTGGTGATTTTTGATATCCAGGATGTGGGCGCCAGGTTTTATACCTATATCAATCTGCTGGCCTTCATCATGGAAGCCTGTGCCGAAAATGGTAAGGAATTGATCATCCTTGATCGCCCCAACCCCAATGGCTGCACTGTGGATGGTCCTATCCTGGATATGAAACTAAAATCAGGAATAGGCATGTTCCCCATTCCAATTACCCATGGAATGACCATTGGCGAACTTGCACACATGTACAACGGCGAAGGTTGGCTGGCCAACAAGGTAAAGTGCAAGTTTACAGTTATCCTGGCAGCCAACTACACACACAACATGGAATATGTGTTGCCCGTGCCGCCATCACCTAACCTGAATACCCAGCAATCCATTCTTTTATATCCTTCCCTGTGCCTGTTTGAAGGCACCATTATCAGCCAGGGCAGGGGAACCCGTTTCCCATTTACCGTTCTGGGAAACCCTGATCTGAAAGGAAAGTATGAATTCTCCTTCACTCCAGTGAGCATCAAGGGGATGAGTGAAACACCCCTGTTTCAGAACCAGGTGTGCTATGGCCTGGATCTAAGGAAATATGATACTTCCACCTTGAGGAGCTCGGGGAAGATCAACCTTTCATGGCTACTGGAATTGTATAAAGCCTACCCGCACAAGGAAAAGTTCTTTGATAGCAAGCAAAGCAAACAAATAGGCAACTTTGATAAGCTGGCAGGTGTTTCCCTTTTAAGAGAACAGATCATTGCCGGTAAATCGGAAAAGGAAATCAGGGACTCCTGGGAGCCGAGCTTGTCTGAGTTTAAAAAGATGCGCGAGAAATACCTCATCTATAAATAATAGCCATGCTTAAAACCTACTTCATATACATACTTTTAATTCTCTGTTGCAATGCTTTTGGCGGCGATAATGATCTTCAAAAGGCAGGCAGGGTAGTTGATTCGGTAGCAAAGGTATTTGCTCCGGATAAAAGAATTGCTTTGTTTGACGTGAAGACTTCAGAGCATTCAGGAGTTATTACTTTGAAAGGGAAAACCAATCTTCCCAAGGCTAAACAGGCAATGCTTGATTCACTGGTCTACTTAAAGATTGGCTATCTGGATTCAGTGCTGGTTTTACCTGATCAGTCAGTTGGAGACAAGACCTGGGCGCTGGTTACCTTGTCGGTTGCCAATATGCGCTCAGCCCCGGATCATGCCTCTGAACTGGTTTCCCAGGTCTTAATGGGAGCGCCTGTAAATGTGTTGGAGGCAAAGGATGGATGGTTTCACATTCAAACGCCCGATTTATACATAGGCTGGGTGGATGAAAGCGGTATTGCCTTGAAAACAGAAGCAGAGATGGCTTCCTGGAAACAGGCTAAGCGAATTCTATACAATCAACTGTCAGGCATTGCTTTGGATTCTCCCCGAAGAAAAGCCTCCACAGTTTCAGATCTTGTGTTAGGTGATTTGTTGGAAATAATTTCCACGCAAAAGAAATACCTGCAGGTTAAGTTTCCGGATGGAAGAACAGCCTTTGTAAAGAAATCGGATTGTCTTTCGTATGAGGATTGGATTGCCCGGAAGCCTGAAGTTAAAGATGTTATATCAGTTGCCAAAGAAATGCTGGGTACTCCATACCTGTGGGGTGGAACTTCCTGCAAAGCCGTTGATTGCTCAGGCATGATTAAAACAGCCTGGTATGCCCAAGGGGTAATATTGGCGCGCGATGCCTCCCAGCAAGCCAGGTATGGCGAAAAGATTGACTTCGGCAATATCAGTAATCTTCAGCCCGGGGATATGTTGTTCTTTGGAAGAAATGCCAGCCGAATTACCCATGTGGGCATTTATATGGGAAATGGGCGTTATATTCATGCCTCTGGAATGGTGCGAATCAACAGCGTTGACTCAAATGATACCTTATACAATATTACCGAACGCAAAAAGCTGGTAGGGGCCATCCGAATAGTAAATTCCTTTGGCTCAGAAGGTATTGCTTTGGTAAAAGAGCATGGGTGGTATTAGAAAAGGGTTCAGCAAAAACCATAAGAACTTTAAAGTCATTAAGGCCCCAGTGAAAGTCCAGGAAATTAGCCTTTCAGGCCAACCGTTTTAAACTAAAAGTATGACCAGTCGCCGACAATTTATACAGCTCTCAGGGATAACTGCCGTTGCAGGCCTAACCGGAATAGAAGCAGCCTTTGCTTCTCAAAGAAAGATAGTCGCCAGGGCATCGGGCAAAGGTTTGTCTTTGCAATTTTTACCCTACGATTTATTGTTAAAACATACTTTTACCATTGCAGGCAGTTCCCGTAAAAGTACCCCTGATATGCTTACCTGCTTAGAGTATGATGGAATACGCGGTTACGGAGAAGCTTCCATGCCCCCTTACTTAGGCGAAAGCGTGGAGAGTGCTGCTAAATTCCTCTCCTCACTTGATCTGGGCCAGTTTAAAGACCCTTTCAGGATGGATGACATCCTTCAGTATGTTGATTCAGTAATGCCCGGCAATTGTGCTGCCAAGGCTGCGGTTGATATAGCATTGCACGATCTGGTGGGCAAACTGATGCAACAGCCCTGGTATAAGATATGGGGCTTCGATCCGGCAGATACGCCCAATACTTCTTTTACCATCGGTATAGACACTCCTGAAGTGGTAATTCAGAAAGTAAAGGAAGCAGCTCCCTACAACATCCTGAAAGTAAAGCTTGGTCAGTCTACAGATGAGCAGATGATCAATACCATCCGTTCTGTAACTGATAAACCTTTGTGTGTGGATGTGAACCAGGGTTGGACAGATAAGTACAAGGCCCTTGAGATGATTCACTGGCTTAAGGAGAAAGGGGTTGTGTTTGTAGAGCAGCCTATGCCTAAAACGGCCATTGACGACATGGCATGGCTGACGGCTAACAGTCCGCTTCCCACCATTG
>JACMKG010000401.1 GCA_014380255.1 Prolixibacteraceae bacterium
CTGTGCAGTTTCCCTGTTTTCTATTTCACCTGTCACATTAAATACTTTTGGTGGCAGGTAGAACGAATAGATATCATCACTGCGTGAACCTTTGCGGTTAGAGGCAAACAGGCCTTTTATAACTTCTCCATTAATAAAGGTCATGCCAAAATCATCTCCCGGGGAGTTAATGGGCGCTTTAAGGTTCTCCACCATCCATTTATTATTATCATCCCTGACAGCTTTGAAAATATCAAGACCACCGATTCCGGGAAGGTAATTGGATGAAAAGTATAGCTCTCCGTTCTCTCGAATGGTAGGAAACATTTCATCGCCCGGAGTATTAATTGCGGGGCCCAGGTTTTCAGGAGATTCAAATGCACCTCCTCCTTTCTCCGTGGCAACCCATATGTCTTTCCCTCCATAACCGCCTACACGATCAGACACAAAATATAATTTAGTGCCGTCAGCGCTCAGTGAGGGCTGGGCTGCAATCAGGCTGTCACCTACCAATTCGATCAGTGTAGGTTCCGACCATTCGCCTCTCGACTGGTTTGCAGCATACAATTCTGCACCTTTATCTTTCGTTTTGTCGAACACACAACGGGTAAAAATAATCTGGTCCCCTCGCGAAGATAGGGTGGCTGCCCCTTCATCACTGGCCGTATTAATCATTTCATTCTCATCGATCAGTTTTGGGGTATCCCATTTTTGCTTTTGTACCTGGAATTGACTGGTGAAAAGGTCTGAGAAGTGTGTTCCTGTAATATTACTAGTGCGCTTTCCTCCCGTAGCACCGTCCCGTGAAGAGGTGAAAATGATCTCATTGTCACGTCCGCCCACAAACACCGGACTATAATCACTGCCCTTTGAATTGAGTTCTTTCACTATCCCGACAATATACCTGTTGGGGTTATCCAACCATTCCTTGACGATTTTACTGGATTCCAGCCCATTTATGGCATACTGATCATCGGGCCTTACGCCAAGATACGTTTGGTACCACGTGATGGCCTCATCATATTTCTGGGTAGCCCTTAAACAATCGGCGAAATGAAGCAATCCAATAGGTTCGTCATAATTGCGCTTGATGGCATTTTTATACCACACCGATGCCTTGGCAAATTCACTTATCTTATAATATGATTCTGCTATTCGGAAAGCTAAAACTGCTTTATCACCACCAGTCTTCTGGCTACGGTATGCCTTCCGGTATTTTTCTATCGCATTGAAATGTTCGCCTATTTCGTAAGACACCTGACCGGAACGCATAGATCGCTGACCTGCGCAAGCGCCCAGCAGTATCACCATCACGATGAATAGTATGTGGGAGAAAAGAGGGTTTTTCATTTTAAAATCAACGTTACGCTGGTAAAAGTAACCAAATTAAATCCATTCTGGAAAACGCAAAAAGATTATTTAAAGTATAATAAAACTGACAAAAGATGCTTTTTCTTAAGCAAGTGTTCATTTTTACTCCTGCGAATTCAAATAAAAGGAATTATATGTTTAAAATGCACCAAATTCTCATACCGCCGAACTGGATAGATTTTCCTTCCATATCTCGTGCATTTATGGCATAAAACCAAAAATTAGATACTGGAACAAATAAAAAAAGGCTTTCGCAACTGCAAAAGCCTTTTTAGAAAGTTATAGCTAAATTATCTTACAAATAGTAATTCCCTGTATTTTGGCAATGGCCACAATTCATTGTCAACAATCAGTTCAAGCTTGTCGATATGAGTGCGGATATCATCCAAATATGGCCTAACGGTACTTTCGTATGCATAAGCCTTTTCTTTTTCCGATTCAACGATGTTGGCCACCTTACGGGCTTCGATCATTTCTTTAACCTTGGCCTTGATGGATGAAACATGACCACCAATTTCCCGAATCAGTTCCAGGCGACCTTCAGCAAGTGATTTAAATTCTTCGTCACTAAATACAAGCTTTAGGTTCTTCACATTTTCAAGCAACGACGACTGGTATTGAATAGCAGTAGGCACGATGTGGTTAATGGCAAGGTCACCCAGCACGCGGGCTTCGATCTGAATCTTCTTGGTATATTTTTCCAGTTCCACTTCAATACGACCTTCAATTTCTCTTGGGCTAAGAACACCCAGGTTGCCATACATTTCAATTACGCGTTTATCATGTAAAGCTTCCAGGGCCGTAGGTACGCTTGTAATGTTTGTCAGACCACGACGTGCAGCTTCGTCTCTCCATTCATCGCTGTAACCATTACCATCAAAACGTATATTTTTCGATTCAATAATCAGCTTCTTCAGCACCTGGAAGATAGCTTCATCTTTCTTTACGCCACCTTCAACCAGGCTATCCACTTCCACTTTAAATTTAATCAATTGATCAGCTACAGCCGTGTTCAAAGCAATCATAGCTGAAGCACAGTTTGCTGATGAACCCACGGCACGGAATTCAAAACGGTTACCGGTGAATGCAAATGGAGAAGTACGGTTACGGTCTGTATTATCAAGAATGATTTCAGGGATACGGCCGATGTCCATCTTCAGGGCAGTCTTCTCATCCGGGGTCATTTTACGGTCAACAACCGCTTCTTCCATCATATCCAACATCTTGCTCACTTCAGTGCCAAGGAAGGCGGAAATAATAGCTGGTGGAGCTTCGTTAGCACCCAGGCGGTGAGTATTTGGAGCTGTCAGAATACTTGCACGCAACATATCCTGGTTCACATGCAACGCTTTCAGCGTGTTGATTACAAAAGTAAGGAACTGCAGATTTGATTTAGGGTTCTTTCCAGGAGAATATAAGTTAACGCCCGTATCCGTTGACAATGACCAGTTGTTGTGTTTACCAGAGCCGTTGATTCCTGAGAATGGTTTTTCATGGAAAAGGACTGCAAAGTTATGGCGACGTGCAATCTTTTTCATCAGGTCCATAATCATCTGGTTGTGATCATTGGCAAGGTTCATCTCTTCATAGATAGGAGCCAGCTCGAACTGGTTGGGAGCAACCTCGTTATGGCGTGTCTTCACCGGGATGCCCAGTTTATAAGCTTCATTTTCCAGATCTTCCATGAAACGGAAGACACGAGTTGGAATGGAGCTAAAATAATGGTCATCCAACTGTTGATCTTTTGATGCGGAATGCCCCATCAAGGTGCGTCCGGTCATCATCAAGTCGGGGCGAGCCATAAACAAAGCCTCATCCACAAGGAAGTATTCCTGTTCCCATCCCAGGTTAGCGCTTACTTTGGCAACATTCTTGTCAAACATCTGACACACTTCAGTAGCTGCTTTATCAATGGCAGTAATGGCCCTTAAAAGAGGAGTTTTATAGTCGAGTGCTTCGCCTGTATAAGAGATGAATATGGTGGGGATACACAACGTATTATCAACAATAAAAGCAGGAGATGAAACATCCCATGCTGTATAACCACGAGCTTCGAAAGTCTGGCGAATGCCCCCGCTTGGGAATGAGGAAGCATCAGGTTCCTGCTGAGACAACATAGAGCCGGATAAAGATTCAACAACAGTTCCATTTTCACCATGAACAACAAATGCATCATGTTTCTCAGCCGTCCCGTCAGTCAATGGATGAAACCAGTGCGTGATATGAGTAGCACCATTTTCCAACGCCCATGATTTCATGCCTTGTGCCACCTGATCAGCCATTTTACGATCGATAGGTGTTGCGTTATCAATTGCATCAACTACCGCTTTGTAGGCCTCTTTCGACAAAAACTTCTTCATCTTGGAACGATCAAATACAAATTTGCCATAATAATCAGAGACCAAGTTATCCTCTCTTTTTACTTCCACTGGTTTTCTGCGAAGAACTTCTTCCAAAGCTCTAAATCTGAATTGTGCCATAACTTAAGTTTTAAGGTTTTATTTTTTTTTGAGTAATTTCTTTTTAAATCAAATCCTCCAACAAAAGTATACAAATATTATATGTATGTGTAATTTTTTTAGGGCATTTGTTTAATATTTTACAATTATTTTAAAAACAACCCTTCCACAACATAGGGGTAGTCACAGATAATCGTAGTTAATAATTTCCAACAGGGTATTTTTGCACCTACAAATAAAACTATCAACGTAGAGATATAAAAAATACATCCCCATCGATTTATATATCGATGGGGATGTATTACAGGAAGACTTATGATATCTTTACTTTTTCTTTTTCTTCCTCTTTGGCTTCATGGCAGACTCCTTTTCTTCTTCCTTCAGAAGGGATTTCCAATCATTGGGATTATCTTCCGACAAATCAACTGTAGCCGAATAGTCTTCCCTATTAATTAATAGCACCTTTACCTTTTGATCCAGGAAGGTTTCAATTTCTTCCAGAATAGGCTTTTCTTCCGGGCTGCAAAATGAAATAGCAATTCCTTTTTTTACTCCACGTCCTGTTCTACCAACGCGGTGCACATAGTTTTCAGCCACTTCAGGCAAATCATAATTAATCACGTAATCAACATCCGGAATATCAATCCCCCTCGCACTTACGTCGGTGGCAACTAATACTTTTATGGTACCGGCTTTAAACTTATCCAAAACATCAATGCGTTCCTTCTGATCTTTATCTCCGTGAAGAGTAAGGGTTTCAATGCTAACTCTTTCCATAGCTTTAAATACCCTTTCTGCCCGTACCTTAGTTCGTACAAATACCAGAATTTTGGAATCATGATGTTCTTTAACCAGTCTTTCCAGGAAAAAACGTTTATCGTCCAGATCAATCATGGCTACTGAATGTGTTACATTCTTCGCTACCGGATTCTTAGGCGAAATTTCAATCCTGATCGGATTCGTTACCAAAGAATAAGCCAAATCTTTAATTTCGGTATTGATGGTAGCCGAGAAGAAGAGTGTTTGCCTTTGTCTGGGCAGGTGATGAATCAGCTGCCTGATATCATTAATAAACCCGAGAGCCAACATATGGTCGGCTTCATCCAGAACAAGTATTTGAAGTTTATCAAGGAGAATGTGTCCCTGGCTTACCAGGTCAAACATTCGCCCAGGAGTAGCAATTAGAATATCTACCCCATTTTTAAGACTTGAAATTTGTGGATCCTGATCCACACCCCCAAAAACGCACATGGTCTTAACTCTGGTATGGCGACCGATGGTCTGAAATACGTCTGTAAGTTGCAAAGCCAGTTCGCGTGTTGGTACCATCACAAGGCAAAAAATATATTCACTACGGCTACTGCTTTTCAACTGATGGATTATATCAATAATAGGAATAGCAAATGCAGCAGTTTTACCTGTACCGGTCTGGGCAATGGCCAATACATCATCTCCCTTTAATATGGGAGTAATTGCTTTATATTGAATATCAGTAGGTCTGCGAAAGCCTAAACTTTCCAAGCTTTTTTTAATGTCTGTAGAGATCCGGTAATCGTCAAATTTCATAAACTCAGATAATTAATAAAAATACAAAGAAAGGCATTTTTAGGCTAATTCAAATAAATAAGCTTTTGGGGATGATTTAAGTGCGTAATAAAACGCCTTCACATGGGATAAAAAACACTAAATAAAAAAGGGAAGCCATTGCGGGCTTCCCTTACGTATATAGAAATTTCTAATTTCTAATCTAAACTTTCTGCTTTGCGTGAAGAATAATTGATGTGCAAGGCAGCTGCTTTACGCAACTCTTGCTTAATATCACCAACGATTTGCATTTTAGTGAACTCGTCCACTTTTAATGAGGTAACCATAAAAGGTATTTCCGCTTCACTTCTTGCGGCACGTTCGGCAAGAATAAAATCAGCGATGTCACTAACTTTAGCAAACTGATCATTTAACTGAATACGAGGTTCAGTACCATATACTTTCACGTACTGCTTCTGAGGAGGTCCAACATAAATGTAGCTAACCAACGATTTCTTTTCCAGCTTTGTAAGTTCTGTTGCTGCAGGTATTTTTACCTTTACCATTAAACTTACATCCCGGATTGTTGTGGTAACCATGAAGAAAAAGAGTAACATGAATACAATATCGGGCAAGGAAGCCGTCGATATTGCAGGCAACTCTTTACTTGCACTTTCTTTAAATTTCGACATTATTTTTTCCCTCCTATCGTTTTTTGTTCTGCTTCAGATATTCTTGAAGGAATAGCATCCCTAATGGCATCTTTCTGTTCGGTAGTGCATTCGTTATACTTCTTACCAAACTTCTCTGAAGCTAGTTCGTCCCTTAATTCATTGACTGCGGCAACCAATTCGTTCTGAACAGCTATATAGGTGCCATACTGGGTACCATGGTCGTTTCTAAGCGA
>JACMKG010000402.1 GCA_014380255.1 Prolixibacteraceae bacterium
CATGTCCTTCACGTGGAATCCGTAGCTCCGATGCGTTCGGTGGAGCTGCTGACCATGGATGGCAAAGCTGTTAAGAAAACGAAGGGTGATTCTTACACCCTTTCTCTTAGTCTTGATCAGGTAAAACCGGGAATGTATCTTTTAAGGGTGCAAACCGATGGACTGGTGATTACGGAGAAGATTATTAAGAAATAAATCAGGAACCCAATTCAATACGAAGAACTGGCGGTTAAGAATTTGCTCCCGATTCCTCACATAGGCGTTAACTTCGTATGCCTGAATTTCGCTTTCTATTCCCCGTAGGGGATGCATGTCAATAGAAAAATGCAAATAAACCAACGTGGTTTCCTTCCCCGGTAGGGGATACATGTTAATTAATTCTTCCTATCAAAGCCAATCCTTTTAATGAATATGTATCCCCTACCGGGGAAAGATTCTCTTTATTGATCGTTGCTTTTTTCTATTGATATGAATTGCCTACGGCAAAAAAAGTGCTTTATTTCCCAGGATTCGAAACATCAGAACACCCCAAGGCATGAATATAAACGAAGTTAACGCCTATGCGATCCTTCGGGAGAGTTACACAGATTTCAACCATTGTATAACAAGGCTCTGTGAAACTCTGTGTAACCAAATTGAATATCAATAATAGTATTATTTATACTGGGAATCTAATTATTAGCAGTATGCAACAAAACGAAAATTAACGCCTATGCGATCCATGAGCACATACTTATTCCGGGTACTGCCCATAAGTTAATTGATATTTGTTTGTCTTTTAATTCATCAGGAGTCTAAATTCTGGTTTTTGGAAGATATTTCTTTTGTTTTCTGAAGTAAATTAATCTAAAAAAAGTGAACCAAGGCTTTATATGGATTTTAAAACCAATAAAGAAAACTTTGTAAATAGAAAAATTGTTTATGATCTGTTTGAACTACTATTCAGATACACAAAGCTCTATCATTTCTGAAAAACAAATGCATTAAAGGGAGGCAACATAATTTTAAATAAACCGGAAACATGGTTAAAGAACGCATAACACCCGTTGAAATCAACAAGAATGATTTTAAACAAATTGGCTATCAGCTAATCGACAGGATTTCTGAGTATTATGACACCATTCATACCCGCCCGGTTACCTGCGGAGAAACGCCCAGGCAGATTCAGGCTATCTTAGGAAATGACCCGTTGCCCGAGAACGGCATTTCGACTATAGAATTGATTTCCAGGACTGTTGATTTGTTATTCAACCATTCCCTTTTTAACGGACATCCCAAATTCTTCGGTTACATCACTTCCTCTCCCACGCCTATTGGAGCTTTGGCTGATTTGCTGGCCTCAGTTGTTAATCCCAACATGGGTGCCAATATTGCAAGTCCGATGGGCACTGCCATTGAAAAGCAAACGGTTAAATGGCTGGCTGAGTTTATTGGACTTTCACCCACCTACGGAGGTCTTCTGGTAAGTGGTGGTAATATGGCCAATCTGACAGCTTTTCTTGCTGCACGAACCGCCAAGGCCCCCAAAAGCCTTAAAGAAGACGGATTGCCAAATATTTCGGGCGAGCTGGTTTTCTATTGTTCAAATGCAACGCACACGTGGATTGAAAAAGCAGCCGTTTTACTGGGTCACGGAACAAAAGCCATACGGTGGATTCCAACAGATGCTGAGAATAAAATGGATACTGAGATTTTAGCCCAAACCATTGCCAGCGATTTAAAGAACGGCAAACAGCCATTCCTGGTTATTGGAAATGCTGGAGATGTGAGCACAGGCATCGTTGATAACCTCTCCAAGATTGCGGCCGTATGCAAAACCTTTGACCTCTGGTTTCATATCGACGGGGCTTATGGAGCTCCTGCAGCCGTTGTTCCGCAGTATAAAGATCTGTTCGACGGAATACAGGAGGCTGATTCCATTGCCATTGATCCGCACAAATGGCTATATGCTCCGCTTGAAGCAGGCTGCACCCTGGTCAAGAATCCTCAGCATTTAATTGATACTTACAGTGCACATCCGGCCTATTATAACTTCGACAACAGCGCCGATGAGCCTTATCTGAATTATTACGAGTATGGGTTTCAGAATTCAAGGGGGTTCAGGGCCCTGAAAGTCTGGATGGCTCTGCAACAGGCAGGAAAGAGTGGTTATAAAAAGATGATCAGCGAGGACATCGAGCTTTCCAGGCTGCTGTTTGAAGAAGCGGAAAAGCATCCTGAACTTGAAGCAGTGACCCAGCATCTGAGCATCGCCACCTTTCGCTATGTGCCCTCTGATTACTTACCGCATGATCCAGCGAATGAATCCTTCCTGAACGCTCTCAATGAAAAGTTACTAAACGAGCTTCAACATGGAGGTGAAGTATTTTTATCGAATGCCGTTATCAGGGATAAATATTGCCTAAGAGCGTGTATCGTAAACTTCAGGACTTCCAGAAAAGACATTCGTGAGACGATCGGCATCATTGTTCGGGAAGGGCGTAAAGTCTATGAAGCCTATCAGCGAAATAACCATTCTTTCAGCTGATAGGTGAACACTCTCATTAGCCCTCGTTTACATTTTAAAATCTGAAAGTATTTTTATGAGATATTAAGTAATAGAAACAAAATAATGTCGTATATGCCTGGATTAAGAAAATTTGTAAAACAAGAAAATAAAGGTGCCTGATTTACGAATTCCCCATCAAAAAATAGGAAGATGGCTTTTTTGCTTCTAACCTTATCAATTACAAACCTTCGTAGCAATGACAAATATCCACACCTCCAACCTTATCAATACCAACACTTTAAGATAAGGCTGATAAGGTTGGTTCAAGGGGATTCTAATTGGCTACGAAGGTTGTGGCAAAAGATAAGGTTTCCTTTATCAGCAGCCCCAAGAATTCGGTGGTAGAATTATCAGTTCAAAGAATAATTATTCAATAAATGCGACAATAAAAGTTTTACATTACTTAAAAGCGTTTCAGGCATTGTAAGAAATGGTTTTTCAGTACTTTTGCTCCTTGAATATAAACAACCAACTTATGAGATCTTTTATCCTTCTTTCTATGTTCGTATTGCTAATGGCCTCTTGTATGAAAACTACAACCAACGCAATCCAGGAAGAACGCCTTACTAATTTTGTGGATCCTTTTATCGGAACCGGTTTCCATGGACATACCTATCCGGGTGCAAGTTATCCCTTTGGGCAGATTCAGCTCAGCCCTGACAATGGTACCCAAGGCTGGGACTGGTGTTCCGGTTATCATTATTCCGACAGTGTTGTAGCAGGGTTCAGTCACCTGCACCTGAGCGGAACCGGTATTGGAGATTTGGCCGACATTTCATTTCTGCCTGTAACCGGTGAAGTTACCTTGCAGGAAGGTGAACAGAATGCCGACTTTGTAAAACGCTATGCCGGTAAATACACCCACGCGGATGAATCAGCCCAACCGGGTTATTATGCCGTTACCCTGAAGAACAATGGAGTGAAAGCTGAATTTACAGTAACGGAAAGAGCAGGTTTGCATCGTTATTCATTCCCAAAAGAAGGAGAACACAACCTTCTGATCAACCTTGGTTTTGCCATCAACTGGGATAAACCGTATCAGACAACCTTGAATATAGCCGATAGCACACTTGTTACAGGTTCACGCCTTTCGAAGGGTTGGGCTGCCGATCAGCACGTATACTTTGCTGCCCGTTTTTCTCAGCCTATTTCAGCATCCCAGATTGCCAACGTAGGCGGTGAAGGCCGCACAGTTGGTATCCTGAAATTCAAGGACCAGCAGGTAATGGTTAAAGTAGGCATTTCATCTGTCAGTGTTGAAAACGCTTTGGCCAACCTTGATGGCTCATTGCCCGGATGGGATTTTGAGGCTACCCAAAAGGCAGCCTCGGATGCCTGGGAAAAAGAACTTGCCAGGATCCGCATTGAGTCCACTGATTCCATTCAGAAAACAATCTTTTATACCTCCCTTTATCACACCATGGTAGCCCCTGCCCTGTTCTCCGATTCAAACGGTGAGTTCAAGGGTGTCAAAGGTGATAAGCAAAAGGCCGAAGGATACAATCGTTATACCGTATTTTCGTTGTGGGATACTTACCGTGCCCTGCACCCCTTGTATACCCTTACACAGCAAGCGCGCGTGAATGACATGGTAAAAAGTATGCTCGACAATTATAAGCAAACCGGTATTTTGCCTGTTTGGGAACTTGAAGGAAACGAGACTTTCTGCATGGTGGGCAATCATTCGATTCCTGTGATCGCTGAGGCAATTCTGAAAGGAATTGGTGATTTCGATCATCAGCTGGCTTTTGAAGCCATGAAGGCAACCTCGATGAACGATCGCGATGGTATGGGACTATACGATAAATTGGGTTATATGCCAGCGGATAAAATCCAGCAGTCGGTAGCCAAATCTCTGGAAGTAGCTATTGACGATTGGTGTGTGGCAGCTGTAGCTCAAAAGCTTGGCAAAACGGAAGATGCAGCTTATTTCGCCAAAAGGGCAGAAAGCTTCAAAGCTTATTTTGACAAGGAAACAGGATTTATGCGCGGCAAGCTGAGCAACGGGCAGTGGACCACTCCTTTTGATCCTGCATTCTCGAATCACCATGGAAGCGATTACACCGAAGGTAACGGATGGCAGTACCTGTGGCTGGTTCCACAGAATGTTAACGGGCTCATTGAATTGCTTGGCGGGAAAGAACCTTTTGCCGATAAGCTGGAGCAACTGTTCAACGTAGAAGAAGGAGTAAAAGGAGAAGAAGCATCCAACGATATTACAGGGTTGATTGGCGCCTATGCGCATGGCAACGAACCGGGTCATCATACCACCTTCCTGTTTAATTATGCAGGAAGAGCATGGCGCACCCAGGAACTTAACCGCAAGATACAAACCGAGATGTACACCAATACCCCTGAAGGGATTTGCGGAAATGAAGA
>JACMKG010000008.1 GCA_014380255.1 Prolixibacteraceae bacterium
ACCTCTATGATAGTGAATGTATAAAACAGATACAGAATAAGATAAATCGAAGGCCAAGAGAAAAATTGAAATTTCAAACACCTTCTAAAATCTTTTTTGCAGCTTTGAATTGATTTGTCGCATTTGTGACTTGAATCTACCGAAAAGCAAAAGAAGCCCGACATGGCTTTACATATTTAATTTTTTATATACATTTACACCTCATAAGGGAGGCTGACTTAAGCTATTTTACCTGTAATAAAGAATTAACTACTTAAAACTTCTATCATGGGCCTATTACCGCTTTTAATTTTACCAGTCTATTTAGGAATACTCGTAGCTATCTTTTATCTGATCTACACATGGGTCAATAAGTTTATTGCATTGCGACAGGAGCAAAACGACCTGTTACGGGAAATCATAAAAAGAATGGATACCAAAGCCAACGGGTAAATAACTGAATTTACGAGGCTGCCGGTAGGAAATAAACTTGAAGCTCATTCCCAAATTCAACATTTACTACAGCATTTCTCATCTTTGAATTTCATGTGTTTATAATTGTTTTTTAATTACCACATGTAACTCGCCAATAATCATTCTTCTGTGTGTAGAAGATTTTTTCATGGCTCGTTTCTTACATTTGTAATATGAAATCCATGAATATACAGGCAGAAAAACTGGAAATAATGAAAAGGATTCTGGAGACTGAGAATCCTGAGATTCTACATTCCATTAAAAAGCGTTTAAAGAAAGAGCGTAAGGTTGATTTTTGGGAAGCATTACCAAAAGATCAACAAGATGAAATCTTAAAAGGAATTGAAGAGGTTGAAAAGGGTGAGACGGTAGACTATGAAGATCTTATCAGGAAACACAGAACCTCTTTCCCCGCTAGGGGATAAATGTCAATAGAAGAAACCTTAGCGCAGGAATCCTTTCCCCGCTAGGGGATTCATAAAACAAGCATATGTTTATGCCCTACGGGCAAAGTGTTCATCCCGATTTCCTTTTCTATTGACATTTATCCCCTCAAGAGAAATGCTCCTCATGAGCTTTTCAGATAACCCTAATTAAGATCCTTCCCTTTGTAATATCAGTTCATCAATTAACCATCCTTTCAGCTACTTCCATGTCGTGCATTTTGTATCTTTAGCTTTTATTTGCATCCAAAAGAAATACATTAAATACAAGGAAATGAGAATTGAATACGACATAAAACTGGGTTTTAAGGATGTAATGTTCCGCCCAAAGCGATCAACCCTGAAAAGCCGTTCACAGGTGAGCCTGGAACGTACCTTCAGGTTAAAGCATACCACGGCTGAATGGACCGGAGTGCCTATTATGGCCGCTAACATGGATACAGTTGGCACCTTCGAAATGGCTCTGGCACTGGCTGACAAGAAAATGTTTACCGCCATCCACAAGCATTACTCCCTTGATGAGTGGAACCAGTTCATGGCCAAAGCACCTCAAGGAATAGAAAACTATATAGCTATAAGTTCCGGAACCGGATCTCAGGATTCTGAAAAGATCAGTCAACTCATTCAGGCCAATCCGCAATTGAAATTTATATGCATTGATGTGGCCAACGGATACTCTGAGCATTTTGTATCATACGTCAAGCAAACGCGTAAAAGCTTTCCCGATAAGATAATTATGGCGGGCAATGTGGTGACCGGTGAAATGGTGGAAGAACTTCTGCTTGCAGGTGCTGATATTATCAAAGTGGGCATTGGCCCTGGTTCCGTATGTACCACCAGGGTGAAGACCGGCGTGGGCTATCCTCAACTTTCTGCTATCATCGAATGTGCCGATGCCGCTCATGGCCTAGGCGGTCAGATCATCAGCGATGGCGGTTGTTCTACCCCGGGAGATGTAGCCAAAGCTTTTGGCGCAGGAGCCGACTTTGTGATGCTTGGAGGCATGCTTGCCGGTCATGATGAAAGCGGAGGTGAAACCATTGAGCGCGATGGAAAAACCTATAAACAGTTCTATGGAATGAGTTCGGCAACGGCCATGCATAAACATGCCGGCGGGGTAGCCGATTATCGTGCAAGCGAAGGAAAAACAGTGGAAGTTCCATACCGGGGAGCTGTTGAACACACCGTTCAGGATATCCTTGGAGGCATCCGCAGCACCTGTACCTATGTGGGCGCTTCGCAATTAAAGGAACTGAGCAAACGCACCACGTTTATCAGGGTGGCAGAACAGGAAAACAGAATTTATACCAAATAGAATATGAAAAATAACCACATAGACACATAGAACACATAGTTTATTTTCTATGTGTTCTATGTGTCTATGTGGTAAAATTAAATTATAAATAAATGAAAGAAAAACGCTTCTCAAAGATTACACTTATTACTGTAGTATTATTCTCTTTGCTGGTGAATGTGTTTGCCAGTCAGCCCATCTATGTTGGTAAAGCAGGCACCAAGGGAAAGGTATTGAGTAAATACATCGAACCTGCGGAGCTAAAGAAGATTGTCGACAACTCGGTTGATTCCATCTGGATTTTGGATGTGAGATCAGAAAAAGCCTACGCCAATGGCCATATTCCAACGGCCAAGTCATTTCCGATAGCAACGATTTCGGACAGGCTGGATGAGATTCCCAAGGATAAATACCTGATCATGTACTGCAATGTGGGAGGAACAGTAAAGCTGGTATCCAAAAAGCTCAAAAAGGCCGGGTATAAAAGGTATATCAACTGGGGAGGTATTTCACGCTGGGAATGGGAAAAAGAAGCCAATAAGGGCATTAAAACTGAGAATTAAAGGAAATCTACCGGCAACACGTATCTTCTTTCAATAATATAAGTATAAACAGATTCTAAACCTTAGAACGATGGATATTTCTCCTGCAAAAAACATTGATGAATACATTGCCCGTTGTACTGAAGCAGTCCAGCCGACGCTGCATGAGTTAAGGGAAACAATTCGAAAGGCAGCGCCCGAAGCCCAGGAAACGATCAATTACCAGATGCCTACCTTCACACTCAAAGGGAACCTGGTTCATTTTGCTGCCTTTCAGAAGCACATTGGCCTGTACCCTGCCCCTTCAGGAATCGATCAATTCAGGGATGAGTTATCCAAGTATGAACTTTCGAAAGGAACCATACGCTTTCCAATAAATGAGCCGTTGCCCTTGGAATTGATAAGCCGTATTGTACAATTCAGGGTACAGGAAAATCTGCAAAAGGCAGAAGCAAAAAAAAAGAAAAAAGTATAACCTTTACCTGAAATAAATTATCTTGCCGAAGAACTTGTCATTAAAAACAGGAGAGGTTATCCAGAAGGAGTTATCTGATATTCAGGCTCTCCTGCTTCTTTTAAAGGACTTAAAACAGCATGTTTCTTAACATTGACAAAAGGCCGTCTCTTTGTAAGAAACTGTTTTATAACACTAATTTAAGATTCAATTAACACGTATTAAAGTTAGCCGCCCTATCTTTGTCATATCAAAATACAAGAAGATATTTGTTATCACATTTCATAAGTTAGTTTGATTAGTTTTATTGGTTTAGTTAGTTAGTTTAGTTAGGTTTAGTTAGTTTAGTTAGGTTTAGGAAAAGGATAGATTAGAGAATCTATCCTTTTTTCTTTTTTATACACCCCAGATTAAACGGATTTAAGCAAATTACACGGAAAACTTGTGGAGATGTTTTTAGTTTGAAGTCTAGAGTTATTTATAACTGATCAATCCTAAGCCGGTGAATGATTCTTCTTTTAAAGAATTGGTAGGTGAATAGTATTTTCTTTTCCTATCGTATGAAATACTCAATCAAAGAGCCCTTATTTTTTTTGCAAAACCCTTAGTAGCCCGAATGACCCCTCATGACCACAACCCTTATTACCCTTCTAAAAATCAACCACTTGCTTTTTATTGTCCTCTTCTGATACCTTTTTGTAGTGTAGGATTACAGAAAGGTATAAAAGAGTATACAAAATATATCTATAGCAATCAATCATCAGACTAGAGAAAAGGAGAATCATTCGGAAGAATTCATGAGTTCCAGGTTTCAGATTGATCTTATATGGACATGTGATTCACTGAACTTTGCCTGCTTTAGATACCCATTGG
Organism: Prolixibacteraceae bacterium; assembly: GCA_014380255.1. The sequence goes on from JACMKG010000008.1 coordinate 4,060, forward strand.
TAACTCAAGAGTAACCTTTCTGTATCTGAGGTTACAGAAAGGTTACAGATGGGTTACAGATGAGTTACTAATGGTGGCAATAGACAGTGAATGCCGGATGGATGATTATTGATTGGTAAACCTTTATTTTAAAGGCAACAATCTGCCCTGATTAATAGATACAGGCTCTAAAAAAAGGCTTTTTAAGGCAAAGGAATAACGGACCCTTGCAAAAGGCTTTTTATCTTGCAGGAAGATTTTTGTGAACGAATTGTTCACTGTGTTTTACGCTCTATCCTTTAGTTTGAAATTGAGGGTGACAAGGACAGCTAATCAAATGGTCGTTTACCATCCCGGTAGCCTGCATATGGGCGTAAATGACGGTAGAACCCACGAATTTAAATCCTCGCTTTTTCAAATCATTGCTTATAACATCTGACAGAGCTGTCTTGGCAGGCAAATCACTAAGTTTTTCCCATTTGTAAATTATAGGCTGATGGTTGACAAAACTCCAGATATACTGATCGAAGCTTCCGAACTCTTGCACTATCTTCAGAAATTGTTTTGCATTGTTGATACTTGCTTCAATCTTTAAGCGGTTTCGGATGATTCCCGCATTGGCC
>JACMKG010000403.1 GCA_014380255.1 Prolixibacteraceae bacterium
CTGGAACAATGTTACATTGAGGTTTTCATCCGCTGATCCCAATGTCTCAGGAGTAGCACCCGAATTGAAAACTTACTTTTTGAATTACAACACACAGCCTCCCAGCTATAAAAGAACGGCGGACGGGGTAAGCGGAAAGGTGACAGATAACACAGGGGAACCATTGCCGGGGGCAACCGTGAATGTTCAAGGCACTTCCATTGGAACAGTAACCGATATGCAAGGCAATTATTCCATTACGATCCCCAACAATGCAACCCAGCTAACTTATTCTTTTATAGGGTTTAATTCACAGACATTACCCATTACCGGCAGCGTAATGAACGTTGCATTGCAGGAAAACCAAATGGATCTGGAAGAAGTGGTAGTTGTAGGTTACGGCACTCAAAAAAAGGGAAAAGTCATAGGATCAATAGCTGAAAAATCTGAGATGAAAATCAGGGGAACCAGTAGCCTGGCTATCCCGACTGAGCAGGTAGAGACGCAGACTACTGTAAATTTTGAAATCAAAACCCCCTACAGCATTAAATCCGATAATAAAAGTTACACGGTTGATATTGAATTTTATGACCTGACTGCCTTCTACCAATACTACTGTGTCCCAAAGATTGACAAGGATGCCTTCCTAATTGCGCATATTGTAGATTGGGAAAAATACAGTCTTTTGGAGGGTGAAGCCACTATTTTCTTTGAGGAAACCTATGTGGGTAAGACTCTTTTGGATGTTCGCAATGCTTCCGATACGCTGGAGATCTCATTGGGAAGAGACAAAAAAGTATCAGTTACCAGGGAAAAGATCAAAGATTTCACCACCAAACAATTTATTGGGAATAAAAAGGAAGAAACACGCACATGGAAGACAACGGTTAAAAACAATAAAAACCAGGAAATCAACATGATTGTTCTTGACCAGATTCCTGTTTCGACTGCTGAGGATATTGAAGTAAATGCACTGAATACCAGCAACGCGAAACATGATTTAGAAAGTGGTGAGATAAAATGGGAATTCACCTTGAAACCATCGGATAAGAAGGAACTGGATTTAAAATACTCGGTCAAATATCCCAAATTCAGAAACCTGGTGATCGAATAAGGACCAGACAATACAGAACTAAGCTTAAGTGAATGTTGTCAATTCTGCTTGCAATAGTTTTGGGGCTTATAGTCATTTTTGCAGGTCTGTTATTTTATAGTCCTGGAACGCCTGAGTTGTATCTGGATAAAGATGGAAAACCCTTATTTGGAAGCATATCTGAAAAATCGTTCGTTACCATTGGAGGCATTCGGCAGGGAATGTTTATTCGAAGCAAGGACATCAGTAATCCTGTTTTGCTTTATGTGCATGGAGGTCCTGCTTTTCCAAATTATTTCCTGATAGAGAAATACAAGCCGAAGTTGGAGGATTATTTTACCGTTTGCTACTGGGAACAGCGTGGTGGTGGCCTTTCTTATAGTCCTGATATTCCATTGGAATCAATGACTTTTGAACAGCTTACCTCTGATGCCATAGAAGTTAGCAATTACCTGCGTAAGAGGTTTGGTAAAGAGAAGATTTACCTCATGGCACATTCAGGTGGCACCCCGATAGCCATTCAGGCAGTGGTAAATTCTCCTGAAATCTATCATGCCTACATGGCCATGGCACAGATTACCAACCAGTCAGCATCAGAAAATATTGCTTATAAGTATATTACCGAGCAATACACCGCATTGGGAAAGACCAAAGAGCTGAAAGAACTTAAAAAGTATCCTGTCCTGGAATCTGAATCCAGCATCATTCATTTTTATCAATCCATGATTCGTGATAAGTCGATGCACGAACTGGGTATAGGAACCATGCGAGCGATGAAATCCGTATTTTGGGGAGTATTCATCCCTGTCTGGAAATGTAAAGCCTATACGGTTCGTGAAAAGATTAACATCTGGGTATCTAAATTTACTTTTATCAAAAAAGCCAAATTTGTGGAACAGCTTTTTGCCTATGATATTCCTTCAATGTTTCCCAAAGTTGAGATCCCCGTTTATTTCTTCAACGGCAAATATGATTTAACGGTTAATATCGATTTATCGAAAGCCTATTTTGAGAAGCTGCATGCTCCGGTAAAAGGGTTTTACACGTTCGAACATTCAGCCCACAGCCCCTTGTTTGAAGAACCCACCCGGGTAAGAGAAATTATAAGAAAAGATGTTTTGAACAAGAAAGCCAAATTAGTCGATTATTTGATAAACAAATAGATGCATAAAGCCGTAAATACTGGATTATTTAGTAAATTTCAACTATAACTTAAAAACACTTTTTATGGTCCAATTAACACAAGAAATGAAGGACATGGTGATGAGCCAACAGTGTTTCCATGCCACCGTGAGTATCGATGGAGTGCCAAACAATGCGCCCAAG
>JACMKG010000404.1 GCA_014380255.1 Prolixibacteraceae bacterium
ACCGAATAAAAATAAATCAACGTAGGAAGCAGGGAAATGGTCACCAGAAGCAAGCCTGCCAGGTATTTGGCCCATACGATCCTGAATACCGAAAGCGGGCGGGTCAGTAAAACTTCCATGGTTCCAAGACGCTTTTCTTCAGCAAACATACGCATGGTAATGGCCGGCACCAGGAAAAGGTATACCCATGGCGCCAGTGAGAAAAGGCTATCAAGAGAAGCATAACCTCCCTCGGGAATATTATAGTTCCCGGGGAAAACCCAAAGAAACAGGCTGGTTGTTAGCAAAAACACGAACACTACAATGTATCCGGTCAATGAACCGAAAAAGCTTGTTATCTCTTTCTTCAATAAGCTAAACATAGGGTTAATGTTAGATTGAATGAATTAATAATAATAATCTATACCTGTGATGAACTCTTTTGCAATTTACTTACCATTAATTGAGCCGCTTTTTTTGAAGCCCCCTCATTGCCCAAAAGGGCCATCATCTGGCGATAATCAGCCTTCATGCGCGCTTCATGCTTCGGATCTTCTACAATCTTTTTCATTTCCTTGACTATATTTTCAAGCGTAAAGTCTGATTGGATCAATTCTGTCACCGCTTCTTTTTTAAGTATGATATTAACCAGTGAAACCCATTTAGTTTTCAGGAAATACTTCTTCAGGTGCTTAAACAGCCAGTTGGGAGTCATCTGGTAAACCACTACCTGTGGAACATTCAGGATCGCTGTCTCAAGCGTGGCGGTGCCCGATGATACGATGGCAGCCCGGCTGTGAATCAATATCTCATAGGTTTTACCCCACAGAATTGGTGCTGAATGGGCTTTCATGAAAGGTTCATAAAACTGTTGCCCCATATTGGGAGCGCCTGCTATAACGCATTGAAACTGCGGAAAACGGGATGCTGCCTCGAGCATGGTAGGAAGTAACACACTGATCTCCCCTTTACGGCTCCCGGGCAGTAATGCCAGAATGGGTTTATCAGGCAAGTTGTTCTCGGCAAAGAAACGAGGATAATCAGGTTCAGTTTTCTTTTGCAGGATAGCATCCAGCAAAGGGTTTCCAACGTAATTTACCTTGTAATCGAACCTGCCATAGAATTCAGATTCAAACGGAAGAATGGTAAACATCTCGTCTACATAGGCTTTTACCCGGTGAACGCGTTTTTGCTTCCAGGCCCAGATCTTGGGAGATATATAATAAAAAGTCTTTATCCCATGCTCTTTGGCAAACTTAGCCATCCGAAGGTTAAATCCGGGGTAGTCAACCAGAATCAGCACATCGGGATTGAATGCCAGTAAATCCTGTTCGCAGAACGTGAAGTTCTTTTTAATCGTTCGTATATTCATGATCACAGGAACCAGTCCCATGAAAGCCATGTCGCGATAATGCTTCAGTACCGTCATACCGGCTTTTTCCATCAAATCGCCACCAAACCCCCGAAATTGAGCCTGGGTATCTATCAAACTGATTTCTTTGATCAGGTTGGAGGCGTGTAAATCGCCCGACGCTTCACCGGCTAAAATGTAGTACTTCATCTAAACAAGGTAAAAGTAAAAAGTAAAAAAAGCAAAAGTAAAAGTAAAAAGGCTAGCATCTAATGTCTTATATCTAATATCTTATTCCCCGGCTCCATTTACAGGTTAATAAATATATTTGGCAAACATCACCAAAAAGGCATACATAAAAGTTGCCATGATCACTCCGCGTGCTGCCATATCATATTTCAACCGGTAAAAGATCAGGAATAATGCTAGATTTGGAAACACACAAAGGCTAATAATCTTAAAGAATACCCTCATGTGCCATAAGTTTCTCAGGTAAACGGAAAACTCTTGTTCACTGAATTTAACTACATAGGTAATCAGGAAAATAACCAAGGGAATAAATGTTCCCAGCAGCCATCCTGTACCAATACTGTCGTATCCTTTTCTTTTACGTTCAAACATATCAGAACCTCCAGCTTTTCATGTTTTCAAAAGTCTGGTAGCATGTCATATCTGCATTAACAGGAACGACAGTCACGTATCCGTTTTCAAGAGCCGTGATATCAGCTTCTTCCGCATCTACCTCGAAATTCTTGAAATACCCGGCCATCCAGAAATACTCCCTCTTGTGCGGATCAGTTCGCTTCTCAAACTCTTCAACCCATTTGCCCGAGGTCTGACGGCACACCTGAACCCCTTTGATCTCTCCCCTGGGAATATTTACATTCAGACAGACAAAAGGAGGCAACCCATTTTCGGCAACCTGTTGAAAGACTCTTGCCACATATATCTTAGCACGAGAAAAGTCTGCTTCATGGTCATAGTCGTTTAGTGAGAAACCGATCGAAGGTATTCCATGTATACAACCTTCCAACGCTCCTCCCATGGTGCCTGAATAAACCACACTGATGGAAGAGTTTGATCCATGATTGATGCCTGAAACTACAAAATCAGGATACTTGTCCAGCAACTGATTAAAGGCAAGCTTAACACAATCAACAGGTGTGCCCGAGCAACTGTAAACCTGGTATCCTTCCTCATCAACAGTCTTTGTTACACGAATAGGATAATCAACCGTAATAGCATTTGACATGCCCGACATATGACGCTCGGGAGCCACGACAACAACATCGCCGAAAAGGCGCATTACTTCCGAAAGTTCTGAAATTCCTTTGGCTGTGACACCATCATCATTGGTAATTAATATAAGTGGCCTTTCGCTCATAAATAGATTTTTTGAATGCACACAAAGATAAATGAATGTGCCCTACAAAATCGTTTTCATTCAATATTTCCACGAAATAGAATGCTTTTAATTCGAACCAAACCCTCGCTTCTGCGTAATTATTGCTAAACTCAGATTCTAAAATTACTGATCATGGAAAAGATGACAAATTCAATCAATTGGTTTGAGATTCCGGTGTTGAATTTCGATCGTGCCAAGGAATTTTATTCCCGCATTTACAATTACGAAATGACCGAAACCACGATGAATGCCACAAGGATGGGCTTTCTGCCGATGGATCGTGATTCTCAGGGAGTGGGTGGCGCCATTGTGCAAGGCAATGGATTTATCCCCTCTTCATTGGGCGTTAAGATCTATCTGAACGGAGGCAATGATTTACAGCAAGTCCTGGACCGTGTAATCGCGGCAGGTGGAGAGGTCATAACGCATAAAACAAAGATAAACGATGAATATGGCTATTATGCTGTTTTTGAAGACCCCGAAGGAAACCACATCTCTCTACACTCCCCAAAATGATAAACCATTCTATGCCTTGGCATCGTTCAGGTTAATTCTTTAAGGAGACTGTGATTTCGTCGCCAGTGCGCCATTTTTTGGATATCTGGCAATACTCTCCGGGAATGGCAACATACTTTACATTGCCATAGGCC
>JACMKG010000405.1 GCA_014380255.1 Prolixibacteraceae bacterium
CTACTTCAAAGCTTTCGGTAAAATGGATATAGATGCCAATAAACCTATGCAAACCGACGCCCTGTTCCGGATTGCTTCCATGACCAAGGCTATCACGTCCGTAGCGCTTATGACACTATATGAACAAGGAAAATTTCTTTTAACTGACCCGGTTTCAAAATATATTCCTGAATTTAAGAATCCGAAGGTTATAATTAAATCACTGAATTCCGACAGCGTTATTCTCTTTCCGGCAAAGAGCGAAATAACCATTCGTCAATTACTGAATCATACCTCCGGCATCACTTATGGCGGTGTCTTGCAAAATGAGTATTATAAACAATCAGGCATGACCGTGGGCCTCACTCCCACCGAAGGCACCATCAAAGAAAAAGTAATTGCTCTTGCTAAACTTCCCCTGGCAGCACACCCCGGCGAAGAGTTTCGGTATGGCATGTCTACCGATGTACTGGGTTATCTGATTGAGGTAATTAGCGGTCAGCCATTGGATGAATATTTCAGGCGAGGGATTTTTGAACCTTTGAAAATGCATGATAGTTATTTCACCGTTCCGCAGAATAAATTTTCCCGGCTTGCTACTTTGTACAAGATGAATAAAGAGGCTAAACTGGTAAAAGCAACCGGCTATTTTCCTTATCCTGTAAAGCAGGCCTACTTTTCGGGAGGCGCAGGACTGGTTTCTACGGCTGCTGACTATGCACGGTTTGCGCAAATGTTATTGAACAAAGGAAAATTGGGTGGTGTGCGTATTCTCAGCCGCAAGACGATTGAGTTGATGACCTCGAATTCAATTGGTGGTCTTTTTATCCATACGACCTTTAAGCATAACGGAATTATGGGAGATAAATTCGGGTTGGGGTTTGGGATACGAACAGAACGGGGCCTGTTTGATGAACTGGAATCTCCGGGTTCCTTTGGTTGGGATGGTGCATTCTACACCCGGTTCTGGGTAGATCCGGTAGAAGACTTGTTTGGCATTTTTATGAGCCAGGTAGATGCGTATTGGGAGGAAAAGCTGATTGGGAAATTTAAAGTGCTTGTCTATCAGGCAATTGATGATTAGTCAAAATAAAACCGGATAAGCATTATAGGATTTCTGTAAAAATCTTCGACTGAAGCAGTTTAAAAATGCCAGAAACTGGCATCAGCGAATAATTAATGCACTAAGCATATAGGGCCTGACTTTTTGTTTCAAATTCGTTTTGGCTTGAGTTATTATTATTTTAGTCTTAGTAAGTGCTGCTGAATTTCCTTCTGCCATCCTCTGTAACTTTTCATAGCATCATTATTACCATAGGGACGATAATAATTTTTATCACTTTTAATTTTCTTCAATGCATCCATGCTCTCATATACTCCAACTTTAAGCCCAGCCAACAATGCTGCTCCTAATGCAGAAACATCAGGCATACCAATTGTTGCAACATTCTTATTGAGAAGGTTAGCTATAAATTGTATTACAAAACGATTCGAAGTAATACCGCCATCAGCATTGAGTTCTTTTAATGATAGGGCTGCATCTACTTCCATAGCTGTTATTACATCCATTATCTGGTAGGCAATTGATTCCAAGGCTGCTCTTACAATATGGTTTTTTGTTGTTCCGAAACTCATCCCTGATAAGGATGCTCTTCTTTCCATTTGCCAATATGGCGAACCCAGGCCGCTAAAAGCAGGAATTAAATAAACGCCTCCATTGTCTGCCACAGCATTAGCCATCCCTTCTGTTTCTTTACTGTTTGTAAACAGCGCCAACTCGTTTTTTAACCATTCTATGGTAGCACCACAGGAAACAATGACGCCTTCTAAGGCATAGTTAATCTCCTGTTCAGTACTCCAGCAAATAGTTGATATCATTCCATTATTTGATGACGCCGGCTTATTTCCTACATTCATTAAAATGCTACAGCCAGTACCAAGAGTAGCCTTAGCTGATCCAGGCTCGAAGCACCCTTCACCGAATGCTGCAGCATGGGAGTCGCCAATGAGGGCATTGATGGAAATAGGATCCTTAAACAAACCCTTTAGAGTTGTTTTTCCAAAAAAAGAGGACGATGGCTTTATTTGAGGTAGGTTAATGCGGTGTAGCCCAAATTTTTCAAGTAACTCTTTGTCCCAATCCAGTGTTTGGAGGTTAAAGAAAAGTGTTCGCGATGCGTTCGTATAATCTGTTGCATATTCTTTACCATTTGTGAATTTATAAAGCAGCCAGGTGTCGATCGTTCCAAAGTAAGCTTTGCCATCTAAAATAGCATGATGTACCAGATCAATATTCTCGTTTAGCCAAATAAGCTTTGTTCCAGAAAAATAAGGATCAATTAAGAGACCCGTTTTGCGCTTAATCTCCATTTCCAGGCCGCCAGCTTTAAGCCGTTCACAGATTTGTACAGAACGCTTACACTGCCAAACTACTGCATTGTGCAAAGGTTTCCCTTCGTTATCCCATACCACAAAAGTCTCTCTTTGGTTAGAGATGCCACATGAGTTGATTTCGTTTAAGTCTCCGCCTTTTGTTTTAAAATCTTCTAAACATTTGGCTATAGCATCTAAAACATTTTTAAATATCTCTTCAGGGTCTTGCTCTACAAAACCCCTATCTAAAAAATCACTCTTAAGAGCTTCTGAACCTCTTGCAAAAGGTTTTCCTTCTTCGTCAAACAGTATAGTTTTTGTACTGCTGGTTCCCTGGTCTATAGCGAGTATGTATTTTTTATGTTGCAACCTCTATGTTATTTTAGTGATGATGAAAGTATTGTTGAACAGCGAACATGAAGTACAAGAGTGCGACGCAACAGCCGTTGATGATATATCATAGTAGCAATATTGCCCTGGCTCATAAAAATGTTATTCTTTCTTATCTCCCATTTTATCGACGATAACTGCAAGTAATATCACACCGCCTTTTACAACCTGTTGCCAAAAGGGAGAAACGTTCAGCAACACCAGGCCGTTATTTAGCACGCCGATAATAACTGCACCGATAACAGTGCCCAACACACTTCCTTTTCCTCCGTTTAAAGATGTACCGCCAATAACGACTGCGGCAATAGCATCGAGCTCGTAACTGATGCCAGCGTTAGGCTGCGCCGAGTCTAACCTTGATGTAACAATAACACCACCGACAGCGGCAAGGGCGGCACCTAAGCTATACACAATTAGCTTGACTCTGTTAATGCGAATGCCCGAAAGTTTTGCAGCAGTTTCATTACCGCCGATAGCATAAATATATCGACCCAGCTTTGTTTTTTTAGTAATGAAAACGGCAAACAGCACTACTACAACTGAGATCCATACCGGTACTGGGATGCCGACGAAAGAGCCAGCACCGATGTAAGCAAAACTTTCTCCGAGGTTACTAATAGGGTGGCCACCTGTATAAAGCATTGTGAAACCCCTTGCAATTGTAAGCATTGCTAATGTGGCAACAAATGGAGGCACTTTAAATCTGGTAATGATAAGACCGTTGAACAGGCCGAGCATTCCGCCAACAATAACAGCAGCGAGAACAGCACCTAAAATGGTGAAGCCAACATAAAGGTCGGCGGAAGGAAATTGCATTCCATTTTTTAATAGCCCTGCGGTTATTGCACCGCATAGTGCCAGGACAGAACCAACGGAAAGATCGATGCCCGCAGTGAGTACAATGAGTGTCATGCCCGTTGCAATACAAACATTTACTGCTACCTGGCGAAGTACGTTTATGCCATTCGCAGGTGTAAGAAATTTATCGGAAAGAATACTTAATACAATGCACAACACAAATAGTGCAATCAAAGATTGAAACCTACTTAAGTTTTTTTCGTATGAAGAAGCCGCCATTCTATGAGTTAGTTTTTGTGTATTGCGTATTTTAATATTTCCTGTTCTGTGGTATTTTCGATTGGTAAGTTTGCGGTCAGTTCTCCTTCACACATCACCAATACGCGGTCAGAAACAGCTAGTATTTCAGGTAGTTCGGATGATACCATGATAATGCCCATACCATCGACAGCTAATGTTTTCATTAGTTTGTATATTTCTGATTTGGCATTGATGTCTATTCCCCGGGTTGGTTCATCGAGCAATAATATTTTTGGATTTGTTGCAAGCCATTTTGCAATTACAATCTTTTGCTGGTTACCTCCGCTTAGTGTTTGTGCAGCATTAGCACCTGATGAAGGTTTTATACCGAGCCTGTTGATATAACCTGTGGTCAATTCTCTTTCTTTTGTATTGCTGAGCATGATACCCCATTGCTCAAGCTTTTGCAAGATTGTAAGACTTATGTTTTTATTGATGGATTGGTTAAGAATTAAGCCCTGCAATTTCCTGTCTTCCGGCACCAGGGCAATACCCGCATTGATCGCATGAACAGGCGATTTAATCTTTTTTACTGAATTTTCAACAGCTATTTCTCCAGATGCATTCTTATGATGAAGTCCAAAAATTGTTTCCATCAGTTCACTTCTTCCCGAACCCATTAAGCCATAGATGCCGAGTATCTCACCCTGTGATAAATTGAAAGAAATATTGTTGAGAATATTTGTCGACTTTAATTCAGGATGACGAAGGCAAACATTTTTTACTGATAGCAATTCTACTGCACCTCTCCTATCTGCTGTTCTTTTCTGAAGTGTAATATCTCTACCTGTCATCTTTTGTATCAGGAACTCTTGTGTAGTATTTTTAATATCGCCTGCATCAACTGAAATGCCATCTCTTAATACTACATAATGATCTGCGATGGTAAAAAGTTCTTTAAACTTATGAGAGATATAAGCAATTGTTTTCCCTTCATTTTTAAGTTGATCTATTATAGAAAAAAGATTGTTCACTTCTTTATCACTGATTGCGGAAGTTGGTTCATCCATAATAATTACCGACGCCTCTGAATGCAATGCCTTTGCAATTTCTACCAATTGCTGATGCCCTACTTTTAGTACAATAATTTTTGTATCCGGGTTTAAATAAAGATTTAATCTTAATAATAGCCTTTTCGTTATTTCATTCATCTTCTTTTTATCCAACACACCAAATGCATTGATAATCTCTCTGCCTAAAAATATGTTCTCTGCAATGGTTAAATAAGGTACGAGGTTAAGCTCCTGGTGGATGATTGCAATTCCCGCATCTTCCGCCGCTCTTGTTCCTGAAAATTTTATTGGCTTTCCATCGTAAACTATTTCACCTTCATATTGGGTGTAAACGCCTGATAAAATTTTCATAAGTGTAGACTTGCCGGCTCCATTCTCACCAATAATTGCATTGACCTTGCCAGGATACAACTTAAGGCAGATGTTGGACAACGCCTTAACACCTGAAAAGCTTTTCGATATGTTTTTTGCTTCCAGCATTTATTGGACAATTTGAAGGCGGACAGGAAGCAATTCCAATCCAGTCCATTTAATATGTGCTTTGTTTAATTCAACTGCGGCAGTGATGTTTACTTTATCGCCTTTCTTTATAGCTTTTTTAAACGGAGGCACAACAGTAGTGCGTACTATCTTATTCATCTCTTCAGAGATGCTATTTAAATCAGCGGTGTTTGAATAATCTTTTATATCAACCAAGGCAGAAGCATCACGAATAGCATTGCCATAGATAAATTCTGTCGCAATTACCGCATTAATTATTGAGTCCGCCACAGGTAATTGAACCTGTACATCATCTTCATTTACATAATTTACTGTGCCTTGTGCTTTAATCAATGCATACCTGTAATTACCAATGCCTAAAGCGTTTGAATATCGTTTAAATGCAGTCTCTTTATCAGTTGTAATAGCATTAATAAAAATTGTTAAATCAACAGCGCTATCAATCTTTGCGGGCATCTTTTCACTCCACAACTTTGATGAAAAACCTGGTGCATCAAATTTAGTATTTGAAGTACTTCTTATTTCACTTATCTTCTTGAAGTAAACAGATTTATAGCCAAGTAAACCCACCACAGCAACAACAAGAATATATTTTAGAATTTTGTTCATGAGCGTATCTATTTTTTTCCGTAGGCAATGTAATCACCAATATTTTTTGTTGTAACTAATTCAACCGCTACAGGAATTTTTGCAGGAAAATCCCTTCTGCCTTTAATGTATTCATCTGCAAATTGAGCAGCTGTCTCAGCCATTACTTTTGGAAACTGCATACCGGTTGCGGCAACCTTATTTTCGCCGATAGAAATGATCACATCCTCAGCTCCATCAAAGCCATATACTTTCACTTTGTCAGCTTTGCCTACAGAAACCAATGCCTGGTAGGCTCCCATTGCCATACCGTCATTGCCGCAAAATATTGCACCAATATTCGGCTGTGCCTGTAAGATAGATTCCATTACTTCCATAGCTTTATTACGGTCAAACTCGGCACTTTGTTGCGCCACCATTTTTAATCCTGGGTAATTATCAACTACACTATGAAAACCTTTTGAACGAGCCCATGTATTATTATCGCCCACAAGTCCTAAGAGTTCTACATAGGTCCCATTCTTATTCATTGTCTGAACAAAATGTTTCCCGATTGCTACCGCTCCTGAATAACTATCTGAAAGAATTTGTGAAGTAGCAGCCACAGCGGAATTAATCTCCCTATCCATACAAAAGACCGGCACGCCGACAGCTTTTGCTTTTAAAACGTTGGCAACAGATCCGTCTGCATCAGTAGGATTGAATAAGATAACATCATAACCGGAAGCAATTGCATTTTCAAAGTGGTCGGTTTCTAAAGCAGTGTTGTTTTGAGAGTCGAAAATTTTTGCCTCGTAACCTAATGCTTTTGCTTTCGCTGCAGCACTTTCGGCAAGAAAAACAAACCAGGGATTGTTAAGAGTGGATATGATAACGGCCACTTTTTGGGGACCTGTATTCGTTTTGCTCTTACAACCATTTATAACAAATATTGTGAACAGCACGAGCAGTAACAATACATTTTCAATTAGTCCCTTTTTCATAAATCATAGTAGTAGCATTAAAACAATCGAAACTTTACTAAACAAGTGGACACTTATTAAGGCAAGACCAAATAAAAATTCTATCTACCTGGTTCCAATATTTTTATAGCCTTAGCGACAATACCGTTTTCAGATATCCCGTAATGATTGAATATTTCTATTTGGGAACCTGTTACAGTATACTCATCAGGAATACCAATTATGCTAAACTTATTACAATAACCATTTTGTAAAAGAAAGGATGCACATGCTTCGCCAAGTCCACCATATATACTATGCTCCTCTACTGTTATTATAGGTTTACCTGTAGAAGCAATACACCTTATTAGTTCATAGTCCAATGGTTTTATGGTATGCATGCTTACCACCATTGCATGAATTCCATTTTTCGTCAACTTATTCGCGGCTTGCAAAGCAGGATAAACAGTTTCACCCGTTGCTATAAAAGCAATATCATTACCATTTTTAATTACTCTTCCTTTACCAAATTCAAATTCCTTATTATCCTCGCTTAGTAGCGGCATAGTCTTCTTTCCAAACCTGATGTAGAAGGGATGATTTGATTGAGCTGCAATTCTTATAGCCTGTTCTGTTTCGAAGTTATCAGCAGGGGCTACAACAGTAATGTTGTGGATAGCACGCATTACAGCATAATCATGCAAGCTGTGGTGTGTAGAACCTAAAGCTCCGTAACTGACACCTGCACTAATGCCGATAACCTTTACAGGATTGTCTGAATAAGCTACATCATTTTTTATTTGCTCTAATGCACGTGCAGTAAGAAAGCATGCAGGCGATACCGCAAATACTTTTTTACCTGCCGATGAAAGTCCTGCAGCCACACCTACAAGGTTTTGTTCAGCTATACCTACCTCCACAATTTGTTCAGGGAACTTTTGCCCAAATGGAATTAATTTGCCTGACCCCCGCGAATCGCTGGTTACAGCAATAATGTTCCGGTCGTCTTTCGCCAGGTCCTGAAGTGTGGCGGAAAACACCTCGGCGTTAGATTTTGCAGTTGATTTTATGTTTTCTACAATTGGCTCCATCATCATTTTGTTTTCATTTATTAAACCCTACATCACGTTAAAAATCGTCGGGGATGGTTACCATCGCGTGGTCTAATTCGGCTATAGCATCTTGATATTGGGTTTCATTGGGAACACCGTGATGCCATTTGATCGTATTCTCCATATAGCTTACACCTTTACCTTTAACCGTATGTGCAATCACCAGACTGGGCTTTTCAGCAGAAAAAGGAAGGGCTTCAAACGTTTCAATTAATGCATTGAAATCATGACCGTCAACATGGCGAACAGCCCATCCAAAACTTTCGAACTTTGCATCAATTGGATCGGTATTGCACACATCTGCGGTAGGGCCGCTAATTTGCAATTTATTGTAGTCTAAAATAGCGCATAGGTTATCCAACTTATAATGAGAAGCTGTCAGAGCAGCTTCCCAATTAGAACCTTCAGGTAATTCACCATCGCCTAAAAGTGTAAATACTTTATAATCCTTTTTATCCAACTTCGCTGCTATTGCAGTCCCAACACATATTGGTAAACCGTGACCAAGAGCACCTGTGTTTTGTTCAACGCCATTTACTTTTCTTGTTGGGTGACCGATGTAATGAGACTTGTACTTACATAAGGTTTCCAAATCCGATTCAGGAAAGAATCCTTTGTCTGCCAGCACTACAAACAAAGCTTCTACAGAATGTCCTTTACTTTGAATGTATCTATCACGATCAGGCAAACTAAAGTTTGCCGGACCTACATTTAGTACATGATTGTAAAGAACATTCA
>JACMKG010000406.1 GCA_014380255.1 Prolixibacteraceae bacterium
GGAGTCTCAAGAGCTGCTGTCCATCAACGGGTGAACCGCATGATTGAATTGAATGTGATAGTCGGTTCAGGGTATCACATCGATCCGAAAAAAATTGATTATAAAACATGTACTTATATCGGCATTTTTTTGGAAAAGGGAAGTCTGTATTCTACAGTGGCCGAGAAACTAAAGACCATTCCTGAAATAGTGGAATGTCATTATACAACCGGGCAATATGCCATCTTTGCAAAAGTGTATGCAAAGGATAACGAGCATCTGAAGGATATTCTGAGTGATAAGATTCAAAAAATTAGCGGCATAGCTAGTACAGAAACGTTTATCTCGCTGGACGAAACATTCAAGCGCGAAGTGCCTATTCTGTGAAAAAGGAGTTAGAATTTAATATTCAAAGTTCAAAGTTTCAGGTTCCAATTTCGGCGGAGGTTTTAAAGACCTTAAAGACCTTAAGGTCCTTAAAGTCTTTAAGGCCTTCTTCTGAATACTATCCCCTGAAAACTGGCCACTGATTGCAGCCTATTCTATTGTAAAAGCAAAACCACAGCAGAATTACCTATCTCTGTGCCCCAGGGTTTTAAAATACCGTTTTTAAAGCTTCTAACCAACTGTTATGGGAAATCTAATCCATGACAAATGCACACAAAAGTTCGGGATGGTAGAATTATTCCATTAAAAGTGGTTATTTTTGTAAAGCACTAAATGCTGCATCTGCCTATGTTCGAAAAACTAATTCATCTGGAAGGAATTGATCCACTGGAATTCTTTGGTGTGAACAACGCTAAAATGAACCTGATTAAATCCTTCTTCCCTAAACTGGTCGTTGTTTATAGGGGTAATGACCTGATCATCAAAGGAGATGATGAAGAAACCCACCGCTTTGAAACAAAATTTCACCTGATACTTGACCATTACCACCAGTTCAATGTGTTGCCCGATGAAATTATCAGCCAGGTCTTTCTTGAAGAAGATGGTGTCGTTGAAGCCATGGAAGAAGATAAGGATGTACTCCTTTTCGGCATCAACGGGAAACCCATCAAAGCAAGAACTCCCAACCAAAAGGTGCTGGTCGATGTTTGCCGCACCTCTGATCTGATCTTTGCCATTGGTCCTGCCGGGTCTGGCAAAACCTATACAGCCATTGCTTTGGCCGTGCGGGCCTTGAAAAACCGCGAAATCAAACGAATCATCCTCAGCAGGCCTGCTGTTGAAGCCGGCGAACGCCTTGGCTTCCTCCCGGGTGACCTGAAAGAGAAGATAGATCCCTATCTGCAGCCACTGTATGATGCCTTGCTGGATATGATCCCAGCCAAAAAACTTGATGAGTTTATGAAAGACGGGACCATTCAGATTGCACCTCTTGCTTTTATGCGCGGCCGTACTCTGAGCAATGCTTTTGTCATCCTGGATGAAGCCCAGAATACCACAATCCTGCAACTAAAAATGTTCCTTACCCGAATGGGGCTTAACACCAAGTTTGTTGTAACGGGTGATGAGACACAGATCGACTTGCCCTTCCAGAGCCCTTCAGGCCTTATATTGGCCAAGAAAATCCTGAAAGGCATCAAAGACATAGCGTTTGTTCAGTTTGAAGTAAAGGACATTGTACGCCACCGCCTTGTACGTGACATTGTGATTGCCTACGAAAAACACCATGCACACGAACTGGCCTACAAGGAAAATAAAAAAGAAAAGAATACACAATCAACAGATAAAACCGAAGAAAAATGAACAAAGCATTAACACGTACTGATTTTAATTTTGCCGGGCAAAA
>JACMKG010000407.1 GCA_014380255.1 Prolixibacteraceae bacterium
ACCTCTTACCTGGTAATTCCCAATAAACGCCATTGGGTTTCATACGAGCGTGAGATGAGACTTCCTCATTTGCACATGGGAAATATTTTTGGAACAGTTGCTTTGGAAGCAGCTTATACACATGGTGATGAATGGTTAGGCCAGCTGATGCAATACCTTGAAGCAAACTATCGATTCCTGGAGCATTTTTTCAAAGAACAAATGGGTGGGGTGAAAGTCATGCATCCGGATGCTACTTACCTGATATGGTTGGATTTTTCAGAATATGGCCTAACGGATGAAGCCCTGAATCAAAAGTTGATTGATGCGGGTGTGGGGCTGAACCGGGGTGTTCAATTCGGGAAGCAGGGCAAGGGCTTTATGCGCATAAATATTGGTTGTCCGCGCTCTATTCTGCAGGAAGCGCTGCAACGAATTCAACAGGCTTTAAAACCTTAAGGACTTTAAGGACCTAAAAGTCCTTAAGGTTTAAATAGTTTAGAACTCTCTGTTAACCCAATTTATGATGTTTCCTTCGGGCAGATCGTTCATGCATTTGAAATGCTTTTGAGGGCATTTGTTGTAGCCAAGCTTTGAACAAGGGCGGCAGGCCAATCCTT
This sequence comes from Prolixibacteraceae bacterium, assembly GCA_014380255.1. The sequence goes on from JACMKG010000407.1 coordinate 600, forward strand.
TAATTTCAAGGATCTCTGAGCCTTCATCTGCCATATAAGGAGACATACCCAGCTCAGGAACCGTATTTCCCCAGACTGATAAAATCTTTTTGTGATAGGCTGCCGCTATATGCATCAATCCTGTATCATTTGAAATGACCAACCGGGCATACTTTATAATGGAAGCTGATTGATTGATATCCAGTTGTCCGGTTAAATCAAAAACATTTCCAGTTTCCCAGCTCAGGATTTCTTCACCCAACGGCGATTCATTCTCTCCCCCAAGCAAAACAAATTTATAATTGCGATTGCTTACCAGTGACCGATATTTTTCAACAGGCATCTTTTTAGTTGTATATGTACCGGCAAGAACCAAAGCTATATATCCTTTTTTAAAAGAATCGGGCAATGTTTCCACATAGCGTTCATCTTCAGGATTTATAAAATAATCCAGACCTTTCCCATCGTTTACCACATTGAAGAACTTTACCGTATCCAGGTTGCGATCAACGATGTGAACCTCGGGCATGATGTTGATCTTTAAGGAAGTGAGCAGGAACTTGTTGAAATTGAGTTTATTGAAACTAAATGATTTGGTTCGTAGCCCCAGTTTTACCCGTAAACTTCTCAAATTGTTATGAAGGTCGATGATATAATCATATTTTTCTTCTCTCAGCTTGCCGATAGTTTCAGGAAGCGAACCATCGAGTAATTGTATTTTGTCAATATATGGATTGGAATTGACGAGCTTGGCATTGTGCTTTTTGGTAAGATAATGTATCTCTGCTTCCGGAAATTGATTCTTAAGGCAACGTACCACGGGAGAGGTTAGAACAATATCTCCGATGGAACTGAAACGTATGATGAGGAATTTAGTCTTCATAACAAAAAACCCTGAAGTGGATATTGCTTCAGGGTTTAAATATAAGGAGATTATCTTTTGCGTGGGCTATATAGACTCGACAAGTACAATAATTTTGTTGTCTTTGTTCTCAATAATACCACCGTCGATTTCAAAAAAAAGTATTTTCCCCGATTCTTCAATGACCTTTATTCGTCCCTTTTCAAGGGTAGAAATGATGGGGGCATGATTATTCAGAATTTCAAAAGAGCCCAGGGTACCTGGTAATTGAACCAGTTTAACTTCGCCTGAATAGATGCGTCTATCGGGAGTTATAATTTCGAGTAACATAGACTATATAGAATTAGTAGTTAAATTAAAAGCATTGCTATCTTTTACGATTAAAGGCCATGAAGTAATTTTTCTCCTTTTTCTATTGCCTGTTCAATGGTTCCAACCAAGTTGAATGCTGCTTCAGGATATTGGTCCACTTCTCCATCCATGATCATGTTAAAGCCTTTGATGGTATCTTCAATGGCAACAAGCTGCCCTTTAAGCCCGGTAAATTGTTCGGCTACAAAGAAAGGTTGGGATAAGAACCTTTGAACCCTACGGGCGCGGTGTACAATCAGTTTATCTTCTTCCGAGAGTTCATCCATACCTAAAATGGCAATAATGTCCTGCAATTCCTTGTAACGTTGAAGAATCATGATTACACGCTGGGCGCAATCATAATGTTCGTCCCCCACAACCTGACGTGAGAGAATCCTGGAAGTAGAATCCAGTGGATCCACCGCCGGATAAATACCCAACTCGGAGATCTTGCGGCTTAATACCGTTGTAGCATCAAGGTGGGCAAATGTGGTGGCAGGAGCCGGGTCAGTTAAGTCATCAGCTGGCACATATACTGCCTGAACAGATGTAATAGAGCCATTCTTGGTCGAAGTAATGCGTTCCTGCATAATACCCATTTCAGTGGCAAGAGTTGGCTGGTAGCCCACCGCAGAAGGCATACGGCCCAACAGTGCAGATACTTCTGAACCTGCCTGGGTAAAACGAAATACATTATCCACAAAGAA
>JACMKG010000408.1 GCA_014380255.1 Prolixibacteraceae bacterium
CGAACAGGACCACAATTGGAAATCGCCGGAATTGATTATCCATAGCTTGGTGAATTGTGTGAGCAAGAACGGCAACTTATTGCTGAATGTCGGGCCAAACGCAAGGGGAATTATTCCTGGAGAAAGTGTTGAAATTCTCACTGAAGTTGGCAAATGGTTGGACAAAAACGGAGAAAGCATTTATGGCTGCGGAGCCGCCAAACTGGCCAAACCCGACTGGGGAAGGTTCACTCAAAAGGGAAATATGATTTATGCACATTGGCTGTATCCAAATCTTGGAGAATTGAACGCGAAAGGTGTTGATGGCGATCAGGTAAAAAATATTTATCTGCTAAAATCAGGTGGCGAATTAAAATATCAGAAATCGTGGTGGGGAAATACCGAACCCGGAAACTTGTTTATCAACGTTGGAAGCTCTCCTCAGAAACCCGTGGAATATGACACCGTGGTGAAAATTGAAATGAAAAAATAACATGAAACTATTTCCTTCTCTATTGATTGTATTTCTATTAATTTCAAGTCAATTACTTGCTATTAATCCCGATTCACCCGAGGCAAAATACAAAGCTGTTCAAACCAAATTACAAACAGGTTGGGGTACTTTCAATCACAAAAGTGTACTAAGCCATGTTCTTTTGCCCGAAGGATTTGCAATGAACATTGGCATTAAATTGCATCAGAACAATGCGGACAATTACCTGAAAGAGGCTTTTATTTCATCACGCGGTAACCGTCCTGAGAAGATTACCCCCGGATATAAAGCCTATGATGGCAGCTATTCTGACTTAGAGGTTGAATGGAATGGTGTCAAATTCAGGGTAGAAAGTGCAACAACTGAGTTCCAGGACCTGGTATTGCTTGTTACACCAATCAAAAATCCGGAGAATATCCCAAGTGTTGTTTTGGAAGCCGGCATGTTGTGGAACTATTCGGGTAGTCTTGAACTGGAAGCTAATGCCATTCAGGTTAAAGCGAAAAACAGGAAGATGACGGTTCGCTCAACAAGTGCTCCTGAGAAAGAATTTCTTGCAAACACGTCTCCCTATCTTGCTGTGAAGTTTGATCAGCCAGTTGCCTTTTATACCGGTGAAATAAAAAATCTCGATCAGATTAAAGCATTGGTAGCCAAACGAAGATGCGAACTTGAAAAGAAGTTCTCCAGGTACGGTGAACTTGCCCCAACTTATCAGGCAATCCAAAGCGTAATTGGCTGGAACGTGATCTACGATGCTTCCAACGAGCGGGTTATTTTCCCTGTTAGCCGTTTGTGGAATGACAACTTTGGAGGACAATTCGTCTTGTTTGATTGGGACACCTATTTCGGGGCATGGATGGCCAGCCTGGAAAGTAAAGAACTGGCTTATGCCAATGCAGTGGAAATCACCAAACACATCACACCCGGGGGCTTTATCCCAAATTTTGCTGGTTCTTACCAGAGCGCTTCATTCGACCGCTCACAACCGCCGGTCGGCAGTTTGGTTTTTAGAGAACTATATAAAAAGTACCAGGATAAATGGTTACTTGAATATGTATACGACGATCTGCTAAAATGGAACCGTTGGTGGCCCAAAAACAGAGATAACAATGGATTTCTCTGCTGGGGGTCAAGCCCGGTTGAACCTCCCCTGAAAAGCGACTTTGCAACCAACGATTGGCAAGGTGCAGCCTATGAATCAGGTCTGGATAATTCTCCCATGTATGATAAGGTTCCTTTCAACAAGCAAACCCACATGCTCGAACTGGCCGATGCCGGATTGATGGGTTTGTACGTGATGGATTGTGAAAACCTGGGGGAAATTGCTTCAATCCTAGGGAAAGTTCAGGATGCCAAAGAACTGAAGGAACGTGCTGCCCATTACCGTAAAAACCTAAGCCAGCTTTGGGATGAAAAGGCTGGAATCTATAAAAACAAACGTACCGATACCGGTGAACTTTCGCCACGGCTTTCTCCAACCAATTTTTACCCTTTGCTGGCCAAAGCTCCAACCAAGGCTCAGGCAGAGCGTATGGTTAAAGATCATTTGCTCAATCCGGAAGAGTTTAACGGACAATGGATGCTCCCTTCAATTGCCAGGAATGATCCTGCTTTCAAAGATCAGGACTACTGGCGGGGGCGTATTTGGGGACCAATGAATTTCCTGGTATACCTTGGACTTAGGAATTATGATTTGCCGCAAGCCCGTAAGCTACTAGCAGAAAAGTCAAATGGTTTGATGATGGAGAATGTGAAGTTAAATGGCTATATCTACGAGAACTACAATGCCATCACCGGTAATGTAAAAGATCCTGCTGAAGGTAAACGGATGGGGGACAACTATTACCATTGGGGTGCTTTGTTAGGATTTATTGGTTTGATGGAGAAAGTGAATGTTGAAACAAACGGTATGAATTAATAAAATTAATGCATAAACAGTAATACAAGGACAGTTCATTCGAGCTGTCCTTTTTTATTGGGTGCCAATTGTTTGCTCTTAATGGAAGGATATCAGGATCGATCAGAGCCGATCAATAGGGTAGGAAGTGAACTGTGTAACCCTGAAGCAGGTGATGGGGTGAAATCACAATGCATCATCCTTATTCGCCTCTTTAAATTCATTGTAATCGCTTTCATAGGCTCCAATATCAGGTGCTGAGCCATTGTAAGGCAAGCCTACAGTGGTTCCCCTGTTGATTAAATCTGACCCTTTTGCCAGCTTTAGAAAGTCAAGTTCAGGCAGGCTTCCATCCTTTTGCCTGGGGCCATCCACGCCTTTCGTATCCAGACTTATAAAATCATCCCTGGTAACAGAAAATTCATTGTTGACTGAGCCATCCTTCAGGAAAGTGTTATTGCTCACAATGGCCTGCGAATTAAAAATAGGCTGCAGGGAATGCTGAAAATCAAGGTTGTTTCTTGCAACAGTAGCTGCTGTACCGTTCCAGAAATCAAAGCTACGGGCCGCAATACCCCGGTGGGCATTGTTGTAAGTCGTGTTGTTGTAAAGGATCGTGATGCATCGGGCATTGTTCTGGTTAAAACCCCTGGCCTTGTTTTCAAACGAGAGGTTGTTTCGAAGCATTCTTCTTTCAAAATTACTCAGATCCGTTGTGGTAACACCTAATTTAAAGCCATCACCATCACCTGCCCGTTCATAGGTGCCCGGCTGATAGCCATTCCAGAACGACCAGCAGTTTTCGATAAGAATGGTTCCCTGGTTCTCGAACAGGTCTACCCCGTCGTCGCTGTTCCACCACATGCGGCATCCCCGGATAGTATTGGTCTTTGAAAAGTTACTGCTGCGGATGGTAATTCCATCGGCGCCTCCCCAAGGCTTGTTATTCCCAAAACGGGATAACGGATCGGCGTTGCGGTAAAAGTCAGAGTCTACCACCAGGTTATCTCCTGAGTTGCTGCCTATGCTTAGCCCGAAGCCATTGTCGTGCACTTTAAGCTGCTCAAAGACGAGGAAATTGGAGTTTTCAGCCACTATTCCGTATGAGTGGGACAATTGGCTGCGTTGCACAAAACCAGTTATCTCAAGGCCCTTAAAATGGATGTAATTGCCCACAATATTAATGCCCCGGGTATCTGAGTATTCTTTGGAAGGTGAAATGACTGGCTGTTCGCCCGCCATTGCCCAAACTTTAATGGA
>JACMKG010000060.1 GCA_014380255.1 Prolixibacteraceae bacterium
ATCTTCGATGTTGAAATGAGCTTCCCTTTCCGGGGCAGTTTCCTGAAGTTCTTTGGTAATGTTCTGAGCAATTTCCGAGAGGTTTATCTCTACCGGATGCATTTCAATCCTGGAAATGCGCGCCAGTTTCAGAAGGTCATCAATCAAATGCCCCATATGCTGGCTTGCATTTTTAACCCTGTTGAAATAATCCCTGCCTGTTTGATCAAAAAGGTCACCGTAATCTTTCAATAGTTTATTGCTGAATCCATCAATGCTGCGTAGTGGGGCGCGTAAATCATGGGACACGGAGTAGGAAAAAGCTTCCAGTTCCTTGTTGATAGCCTCCAGTTCCAGGGTGCGCCGGGTTACCCGGGATTCCAGCTCCGCGTTACTTTCCTGCAGTTCACGGTAGATCCTTGTGTTTTCTACCGCCAACGTTACCCTTCGTGCAAGTTCTTCGGCAAAGACCAGATCGTCTTCATTAAATGCTCTGTACGAATCGGAACATACAAATGACACTATTCCAAAGAGATTGTCCCTTATGAGTAATGGTACCAAAATGGCTGCACTGATGTTCAGTTTTTTCAATAACTGATAATGCTCCTCATTTCGGGCCAATGACCTGATTAACTCATCTGTAAAATTATTAAACATTTTTGGTACACGAGTGCTCAATATTCCATAGCCTCCTTCATGTGTATGAGAATCGGCCGGGTATACTTCTGCTAACTTGAACACCATTGGTTCCTTTTCAGGATCGGCATGAACAACCACGATGCGCCTCATGTGCCCGTTCTCATCAAATTCATCCATCGAGCACCAATCTGCAAAGCGGGGAACCAGCAGTCGTGCCATTTTATTCAACGTTTCTGTGTAATCAATCGTTGAGGCCAATACATGGCTTGCTTCGGTAAGCATTCCCAGGCGTTGCTGGTTGCGGGCCATCTCTGAACGGGCCATTTTTTCCTTCATAAGGGCCAGTTCAAGTTCGGCCGTGCGCTCTATAACAAGTAATTCCAGGTTTTCATTCAGCTTTTTAATCTCAGCTTCCGTCTCCTTCTTCCTGGTGATGTCTCGAATGGCCGAAATAACCATTCTCTCATTCTCGTCAACCAGGTACATTGGACTTAAACTTACCTCTACGGGGAATTCATCCCCGTTCCTGCGCCTTCCGTAAAGTTCCATCCCATGACCCATAGCCCGCACCTTTGGGTTCACCATATACTCGTTCCGGTTGTGTACATGCCGGTCATGGTACCTGGGTGGGATCAGGATTTCAACGTGCTGACCTATAATTTCATCCCTTTGATAACCAAATATGGTTTCTGTCTGCACATTTACCATGATTATTTTTCCATGACTGTCTGTAATTACCATCGCATCGGGGGCCGACTCCAGCAATCCCATAAATTTAGCCTCGGTTCGTTTATGCATTTGTACCTCGTCTTCCACCTGTTCGGCTGAACGTAAAGTCAAGGCAACAGGGATGTATTTGTAAAAGCTGAAAATGGCAACCCAGGAAACAAAAGCGGCAATAAAGCGCAGCAAAGCACTGATCCGATAGTTGGGCCACCAGAAAACAAGTACATCCATAAAAAACGTTAACCCACAAGCCACGATAAAGGTGACGAATAACCAAAATACAGCGGGTACATGATTGGCAGAGTTTTTTTTGATGAATTTAATCAGCAAAAAAGGAAAAACAAAAAAGGCACCCCACAAGGCTATATTAGAAATAATATAAAGCCAGCCGTGAAACTCCGTCCATGTTCCCCACTCCCATCTTGCGGGCCAACCATTAGTTAGGAAAAGTTTAGCAAAGAAATCAATCATTTGGTCCATCATCACTTTTTATTTATCCATCACCTGCATGTAAAAGCGAAATGATACAGCTTATAAAAACCAATCCTTCTCTTTCTAGCCTTTAAATGCCTTAGGGTAGTTAAATGTTCAAGGAAAATTACAAATTCAAAAAGAAAGTACAGTCAAAATGCTTAGTTAATTTATATTAAATCTAAATAAATAATCTTTAATTTACATTAACTGCCTATTATAGAGTGTAGTTATATCTGCCTTCATGAAAATCGTTTACTCATAAATTAACCATCTATCCAATTAGGACGACCTTTCGTTTAAATGAAAAAGAGATCCGGAATAATCGGTCTTTTTCAGGAAAAATCATAATTCAGTAAGCACCAGAAACTGTTTTTTAAGCTTTTATGATCGTTGAAAAGAATGAAGGGAATTACAACTCTTTTAATAAGGACAACTTTTGGCTATTGCACAGCTATAGCGATATTGCTATCGTTCTGGAATAGGAGGCTTTTTTCAAAATATGACGGCTCAGAAACATCATTCTTCCAGCCATTCAACATTCCTATCTTTTCATTTTTATTCCCGTTTGTTGCGCTTATTTCTTAATTTTATCGAAAATTACAACCCTTCACGGTATGGATAAAACAGTTTATATTCTAGGCGCAGGATTCTCCAAAAACGAAAATGCGCCCCTGCAAGCTGAGATTATCCGCGAAATCTTCCAAATCAATATTAAGGATCTTTCACCCAATTACCGCAAGATTTATACCCGGTACCGCAATGACTTTAAGAGCTTCCTTTCAGAAACCATGTTCATTGACGAGAAAAAGTTTGAAAGCCTCAGCCTGGAAGATATTTATACGCCCATCGACCGCTGTATCATTGACAACCTGGCTTTTCGCAACATTGCCCCCAAAGACCTGATCGAGCTCAGACAGAAAATCAACGGGCTGATCATCATTATGCTCGATTATAAGCTTCACCTGAACCGCCCCAAGGGATCACATGTCGAAAAGTTCACCGATTACCTGATTGCCCAGCGCAAGAAATACCTGAAGAATGACCCTTTTGCCATTCTTTCTACCAACTGGGACATTCTGCTCGATGCCTCCTTTCGCGCCAAGATGCCTACCGAGGAAGGGGTGGTTGATTATTGCTGCAACCCTACCGCCTATGATGCCAACGAGCCGATTATTCCCGGGCTTTCGGCCCTTGAGATGAACCTTTACAATATCAAGCTGCTTAAGCTTCATGGTTCGATGAACTGGCTGCAGTGCAAAAGGTGCCAGCGTCTGTTTGTCACTTTTTTCGAAAAGATAGCCATTGATGAATATGTGACTAAGCCCATTTGCCGCGAATGTGACCACAATTTCAGCAATGAACTGAGCCCTGATGGCGGTGGTTACCTTAGCAGCCTTTTGATCATGCCCACCCTATTGAAAGATTTGAACAACTTTCAGCTTAAGCTGGTATGGCAGAATGCCGGCATCGAGCTCAGCGAAGCCTCCAGGCTGGTCTTTATGGGCTATTCGTTTCCCATGGCCGACTTTGAACTGCGCCAACTGCTTGCCCGCAATGTACGCCATCATTCAAGCATCGAAGTGGTGCTTTCGGCCGAAGACAAACCCGGAAGTTTCAACTATCAATCATGTGCCGAGAACCGGTACCGCACTTTCTTTGGCAAACGGGAGGTGAATATTCACTACGAAGGAGTAAAGAAATACATCGACGAACTGGTCGGGTAACCCTGTCTAAAACTACACAATCTGTTTATATTTGAGTTGTTTGTGTCGTGATAATCAAGGTGCTGTAAAGCTTTGAGTCCAGATGTCATTACTAGATTAGGGTGAAAAATTCCAAGCCTTTGTGATTAACCGCCTCCTATTCTGCTACCGAGTGCTTACATATCCTTTTCGCTTCCGTGTCTTATCTGTGTCTTACCTCTTTCTTCTTTAGTTCGAATATAATACGAACATTATTCGAATATAATAGGTATATAATTCGTATCTATATGTATTATATACCTATTATATTCGAATTATATACGTGTTAAAGAAGAAAGAGGTAAGAAACGAATAAGAAAGAGGTATGAAATAAATACCACGGATAAAGAATACAATAATCCTTAACTTACTGAGTTGAAGCTTTTCTCATAGGTCGTTTTGTAATCAGTTGCATTTGGTTATTTTTGACATTCAATCTAACGCTCATGATAAAACCAACCTTCCTGATCCTGTCCCTGTTTTGCTCTGTAATGGCCCATTCACAGGCGAATTATTCCCTTTTGACCAGCACGGATATTGAATTTTCACAATTGAAGAATGGCTTTTTAAGCCCTCCAGGTGAGTCGAAGCTTCGTTGTTACTGGTGGTGGCTCAACAGCATGGCTACCAAGGAATCCATCACCCGCGATCTGGAGGAGATGAAGGCGAAAGGCTATGGGGGCGCCTCTCTGGTAGATGCCGGAAGTTCGAGCTACAATGTAGCGGCCAAAACGGCTGCCGGGCCGGTATATATGAGTGAACAGTGGATGGAGCTTTACCGTCATGCAGTGCGTGAGGCCGACCGGGTGGGCATTGAATTGAGCGTTAACCTGGGTAGTGGCTGGAATCCGGGCGGCCCTTCCATTACCCCGGAAATGGCCATGAAAAAACTGGTCTGGAGTGAAGTCAGTGTTGCGGGCGGACAGCTTATCAGCATGGAACTTCCGCAGCCGGAAATGAAATTCATATACCATGATATCCTTGTCCAGGCTATCCCTTACAAACCGGGAGCTTTGGTTCAGAATGAAGGCATTCAAAACTGGAAGAAAAAGTCATTCAACGAAAAAATAGGCTGGAAAGGGATTTATCCGTTGCATGAACTCAGGCAGGATTTCCAGGGAAGCGGCGACGAACTGGCCATTTCAAGGGATGAGATCATTGACCTGACGGGCCATTACCAAAACGGTAAGCTGGAATGGAAAGCTCCTGCCGGGCAATGGACCATTATCCGGTACGGCTATACCTGTACAGGCGCCCGCACCTCGACCAACAGCGACGGCTGGGAAGGCCTTTCAGTCGATCATCTCAATCCGGAAGCCTTTGAACTTTTCAGCAATAAGGTTATCCTGCCGCTTATCTCCGAAGCCCAAAAGGCGGGAAACAGTGTGAAATTTCTGCAAACCGATAGCTGGGAGATGGATAACGTTAGTTGGACAGACCGGTTTCAGCAGGAATTTAAAAACTTCAGAAATTATGAGTTGGCTCCCTTTATGCCTGTCTTGGCAGGCCGTATTGTTGAAAACCGGGATCTTACCAACCGTTTTTTGCACGATTTTCGTAAGACCATCGGGGATTGTGTCATGGAATACCATTATAAACTTTTCGCTACGCTGGCTCACCAACACGCCTTGGGCATTCATCCCGAATCGGGCGGTCCGCACTCGGCCCCGGTTGATGCACTTCAGGTAATGGGCCTTGGCGACTTTCCCCAAGGAGAATTCTGGGCCATGGCCAACACGCATCGAATTAAAGATGATGAGCGGTTGTCGGTAAGGCAGAGCGCCTGTGCGGCCCATACCAACGGCAAACGATTTGTGGCTGCTGAAGGGCCTACCAGCATAGGCCCGCAGTGGGAACGCTCGCCCAAGGACCTAAAAGGAAACATCGACCGCGTGTTCTGCTCGGGGGTAAACCGGATCGTGTGGCATACCTTCACCTCTTCACCCAAAGAATTTGGACTCCCGGGCAACGAATATTTTGCAGGTACACACCTGAATCCCAACGTGACCTGGTGGAAGCAGTCGGTGGACTTTATCAGCTATCTGAACCGAAGCAGCTATTTGCTGCAGCAGGGATTGTTTGTGGCCGACGTGCTTTATTACTATGGAGATGATGTCCCCAATTTTGTATTTCTCAAAGAAGACCTGGCTGAACTGAATATAGGACACGATTGGGATAAATGCTCCAAAGATGTGATTCTCAATCGTCTTTCCTTCGATGGAGAAAAGATCGTGTTGCCCGATGGCATGAATTACCGCGTGCTGATGCTCGCTCCTG
>JACMKG010000409.1 GCA_014380255.1 Prolixibacteraceae bacterium
AGTCCAAAAGGTCTACCAATTCATATTCAGCATCTGTTCTTTTACGTGCCAGTTCATACACCCATTTACCTACAGCCTCTCCGTTACGTCCGGGGCGGGTACTTCCTATGATAATTGCTACTCGTATCATCGTTTTAATATTTTAGGTATTATAATTGATATTGATTGTTTACTTCCTACGAGTTTACTTCTTATGTAGTTATAATAAAATTTAAATATTTTAACCAGTGTTAAAATAAAAAGCGTTCATTGTTCGGTTTTAATAAATAATAGTTTTATTACCTTTATCTACAAGTCTAAGCGAATTCAGTGACATCTCGGAGTCTTCCTGTTATCCCATTTTAAAGATCGGGAATGAAATCATAAAACAATTCGAAGGATTGTCTTTATGATGGGTAAGTTTTAAGAAAAGAACTAGAATATGCCTTATAATCATACTTAATAAGCGCAGTTATGAAAAGAATCATTAGCATTTTTATTGTATTTATCATCTTTGAAACCCCTATTTTCTCTCAATCCATGACTATTGATTACGGAAATAATTCACAGGCTGGTCATTATGCGCCTGTAAATGGCATTCAGTTGTATTATGAAATTTATGGAAGTGGTGAACCTCTGATAATGCTACATGGGAACAGCGGTTCAATGAATGCATTTAGTCATCAAATACCATTTTTTGAAAAGTATTATCGGGTCATTGCCATTGATAGCCGTCTTCAAGGTAAATCAGGAGGTTCCCCTGATACCCTTTCATATGAATTGATGGCTTCCGATTTCTGTGAATTAATGAATTATTTGAATATAGATTCAGCAAATGTTTTGGGGTGGAGTGACGGTGGAATAAATGGAATCATAATGGCGATGAACTGTCCGTTGAAAGTAAAGAAACTGGCTGTTTCGGGTGCCAATATTGTGCCTGATACTACCGCACTTACAGAAGCGGATCTTCATATGATGAAGGAATTTGTGGAACATCCTGATTCCGCATCAAAAACTGCCATTTCCTTGGTTCAGATGATGATTGATCAACCCAATATTCCTTTTTCTGACCTTCGGAAAATTAACTGTCCTGTACTCGTGATGGCTGGTGATCAGGACATGATTAAACATGAGCATACTATCCAAATCTTTCAATCCATCCCAACCGCTTCATTGTGCATTTTCCCAGATGCTAATCATGATGTATGTCAGCAGTATCCGGAACTCTTCAATGAAACAGTGTTGACTTTCTTGAGGAAGTAAAACAAAAAGTCCAAATTCAAGGGTATGAATTTGGACTTTTTGTTCTTGTTATACTTTGATATTAATACTTCCAGACCACAACCTCACCTGTCTTTATGGCCTTTGTTCCGATCAGCACTTGAGCATTGGCAGGAAGATTCATTTCGTATACCTTGTCTGAATAATTGACAGCAATGCCAAATCCATCACGGTATTCAACCATGATTCCTTCCGGGTAGTTTTCCATAGAAATTCCCTGTTGCTTATACAATTTAGCCAGTACTTGCTTTTCCAGATCACCTGATTTGGAATCAACCCCGATGTAGGTGACGGTTCCTTTACCCAGCTTGCGTGAAATAACGGCGGGTGTTCCGGCATAGAAATCGCCTTCAAAAGTAGCCCAGGTCTCTGTTCCCGCATTAGGTTTAAGTAAATCACCCCAGACTGTCCATGCATATTCCTGTCCGTTGAACTTTACCTTATCGGGTGAATGAGGCATCAGCATATCGTACGACAGCACTTCGGCCCCGATTAGTTTCCAGATAGGCTGATAGAACTTAGCTTCCCACAGGTGACCGTTGCGATCCTGCAAGCCGGTACGGGTAGTCATGATAAGGTTGCCACCATTCTCGGCATATCGTGTCAGCTTGTCAATCAGTTGCTGATCAACCATCTGGTAAGCCGGAACAATCAGTACAGGGAACTTGGCAAAGTTAGTCGAATCGCGTGCGAAATCCACAGGGGCGCCAAACGATTTTACGGCTTTGTAATATTTAAGAATGTGTGCTTCGGTATTCCATTCGGTGGTTTGTTTATTCAAACCAATGCCTATCATGTTGTCAGGGTCGAAAAGGATACCTGTTTTACGTTGAAGGTAAGGTTTTGGAAGCTGTGCTTTGGCATCATATTTTCCCCTTAATATTTTGATCTCATTTATAAACTGGCTGAATTCCTTTCCGCCGGGGGTAGGAGTGACACCATCGGTACCAACGATTCCATAATGATACTGCTCATAACCATACAGGGGGGCACGAAAACGATAGGTACAGGTCAGCTTGCTTCCTCCTGCAAAAACGTGCCATAACCACAAACGCATGGCTCCTGGAAGCGGTTGAGGGTTGATACTGCCCCAGTTTACCTGGCCTGGCTGAAGCTCCATGACTCCGTAGATTCCTTTCAGCGGACGGAAGAAGTCGTTGGCCATGGCAATGCGTGAATATTCGCCTACGCGGTACCCTTTGGGGCCAATGCCACGATCTCCTCCATAAACCATGTAGCGGGTATAGGTTTCAAAATCATGTTCCTTGCTCATTCCTATGTAGCTATTGTCGTAATTAGGAATGTAATTGGATGTGATATACTGGTCTGGTGATGAATACTTGCGAATTACAACAGCCTGTTCATCCAGGAAAGAAGCCGTTTCATAATCAGCAAAACGATAGTGGTCTAATTTCTGGTGAAGGTTCATGCCCCATTGTTTATGCAGTGGTAGATTGATTTCATCGAAGCTGCTGTAAGTGCCACTCCAGAAGTTAGTTCCCCATGCCTTATTTATAGCATCTATATTCGAATACTTCTGCTTCAGCCAATCCCGGAAACGCTGTGGGGCATCTTTCCCGTAATCGAGAAAGCGGCGGGGTTCATTATCCAGCTGCCAGCCAATTACACGCTTGTCATTGCCATAGCGTTTGGCCAGTTGCTCGATCATCTTCATGGAATACATCCGGTAATAGTTGCTTGAAAAAGATGCATGCTGGCGGCCTCCATGGTCCATTTTAGTACCGTCTTCGTCGGTAGCCAGCACATCGGGATGTTTGCGTACCAGCCAAACGGGTGGAGTAGCCGTAGAAGTACACAATATTACTTTCAGGTTGTATTTGGCGGCCAGCTGTAAGGATCGATCCAGCCATTTGAAATCATATTTGCCTTCTTCCGGTTCCAATTGCGCCCATGCAAACTCAGCAAAATGAGTAAACTCAAATCCCATTTTTGCCATGTTCTGAAAGTCTCTATCCCATTGGGTAGAGTCCCAATGTTCGGGGTAATAATAAACACCAACAGTTGTCAGCTCTTTTGCCGGGAAGAATTTCCCGGGGTTCTGGGCCATTGAGTGAATGCTAAAGAGCATTCCGCAGATACCGAGAACGAACAACTTCTTAAGGGGAAGCATGTTTAAATTGTTCATCGTAGTTATTTATTTTTGTTTATAGGTTGACTTAAATAATGCAAGTTGCTTGTTATCGGCATCTGGCTTCCAGCTACTGGCAGCTGGCAAAAGCATATCAATCTCATCTTACTGCCGCTGATCAAAGCATTTCTTGCCAGCCGCCGGTTGCCAGCAGCATTTATTGTTACTCAAACTTCCAATTAAAATTGCAAGATCCTTATAGCTGTCAACTTGAGTAAAATATCTGATTGCAAATCTATCATTATAATTCCACTTTAGGCAACCGATTGAAAGGCCCAAGCTTAAGTACGCCTGTCGCATGACGATAGAAGTGACCGCGTAAATCATTGCTGTAATCATTCATGATCCGGTTGCCCAAGCCATTGTAATCACCACATCTGAATAAGGAGCGCCCCAGAATAATCTCGCGCAGGGCATTGTTGCGTGTACTGGTATCTTCACTTCCGGGAGGGGTTTTTTGAATCGCTTCTTCAATTGTTTTCATTGAATGTCCTGTCACACCTTTCATCTGCAAAAGGTCGAACAGTACTTTAGCTGCCTGTTCATTGGCAAGGGTTTCAAAAGCTACTGCCACAGCACGGAAATGGGAAAACTCGCTTTGAGGTGTAAGCATTCTGGCCAATCGGATAACCGAAGGCAGTACTTCCTGTTTGCTCGTTTTTCCTAGCGCGATAACCAGACTGTCAAGATAACTCATACTCATACCGAACTGGCCCATTCCCCGGTAATTCCAGCCCTCGTCCCATGCATCAAAACTATCGACAGCCTTTTGCAGAATTTCCCAACCGGCATCATTATCCAGCATTCCAAGAACGCGGGCATAGACTAGTTTATCTTCTAGCTTCATGGCACGATGCAATTCATCGGTTAGGGCTGCAATGCCCATATCCACCTCCCACATGACGATTTCAAGTCCGATAAGCTTATCCGG
>JACMKG010000410.1 GCA_014380255.1 Prolixibacteraceae bacterium
ATTGAAAAACAAACCAGCTTTAATCCTCCTCATTGTATGATCTATTGTCTATTCTATAGCTACCAGTTTAATTTATTGATTAGCCAAAATTATAAAAATTTTTATAAAGTACCCCAAACAATAAAAAATTGTTAAAAAATACTAAAAAAAACCTGTTTTAAAAAAACCTTTAATAATTTAATAATCTATAAATCTTTGGTTCTGTGCATTTTTAAGAGGAATGAGAAAAACAATGAATAGATGGCTATTTTTATTTTCGAACAAATTGGTAAGTTTATCTAATTTGTTCATGTTTGCAGTTTATTGGAATCTCACGTTACACATTCCATAGGTACATAAAAAAGTAGCTACCACATCAGCGATAGCTACTTAGCTAAATTAAATCACAACGTTAGTAACTGAACCCTTTCCGTTTATATAAAGCAATGTTGAATGCTTTATATTCATGGAGCGATAATTCGTTCTCATTGATTTTAGTCACATGGTATTTCCCCGGACCGGGCCATGGAAAGGTGGGTCCTCCCACTACTTCGAATGCATAATAGGTAACACCGTCTTTCACATACGGATCAATCATATTGAAAAAGCCTCTTTCAACCGTGCCATCGCCGCGGGTACGTACAAAATTGGCCGCTCCTTTCAAATCCATGTAGATTTCATCATCGGTCGTTGACTGGTTATAAGCTGACGGGCTCATAGTCCACCATGCGGGTAGTTCTGACTCTTCAGGGCCATTGCCAGCTACTGTACCCGATGGGTGATCCATAGCCATCACCCATGTCATGCCTTCACCACCCCCGGTGAGCTGCTTCCACAATGGATTCAAATCAAAATAAGCATCATCATTCTGGGCAATGGTGAAAGTGGTAGAATCGGTCACAGTTCCACCGCCACTGAATGCCGTGTATTTAATCGTGAAGGTCCCCTGAAAAGGAATATAAATGGTATCCTTCGATTTGTTTGAAAAACCTGTTCCCCAATCCCAGTAAGGCAATGCATTTTTTGTGTTGCTCTCAAGGATGATCGTATTTGAACCATCCGTAGGCTGGGAAACGGTAAAGTCCAGTTGGTCGGTTGTTAATACCGGACCTAAAGAATCCCGGTCTTCTATCGTATCACATGCTGTCAATAGAAGCGCTAATCCCATCATTCCATACACTATATTTTTCATATACGTTCTTTTTAATTGATTACTATTCCATTAAAACATGTACTCGCCTGCATTGACCCATCCCGGGTTCTGTGTCAAAACACCTTTCGACAGGTCAATCTGGTCTTGTGGTATCATCAGGAAGCCTCCTGTATTTCTTACCCTGGCATCTATTGTTTCAAAATAGTTGGTGCCCCGGTCCTGATTAATGGTAGTTCTGTTGCCAATGTTGTAAATCGTTGCTCCTGATTGATTCTGCTTGATGATCGCTCCGGCTTCTTTACCATGCCAGCGCAGCAGATCAAAATAACGAATACCTTCAAAAGCAAGTTCATACCGACGTTCCTGCTGGATATTCTCCAGGGTAGGAGCCACGGGAGGTAAGTCAGCCCTTGACCGGATGGCATCCATGTATTCCTGGGCCCGAGCGCTCCCAAGTTCAGCACCCATCAACATAACATCGGCCAATCGCAAAATGATAATGTTCTGGGTATTGTTCAGCTGGAAGTTGTCAGGTATACCCGGGTAAAGCCTCCGGCTGTAATTCTCCTTAACTCCATCATTTATCACATTGACAGGAATATATTTCTTACCGATGAAGTTTGTCTCCTGCCATTGCATATCGGCCCCTTTCATAAATTCATCCGTACCTTCCGAAGTATCATCCACATTCCAAATAGACCCTTTTTTACGGATATCCGCATTAGGCCATTGGTCAAACAACTTGGGATTTACCGGGAGAAATCCCCAGCCATGGCCAAAGGGAACCTGGGATTCCGGATTCCTTATACCTGAGTTCAGGTTAAAACTGTTGGCATAATGAACCTGTTCATTCCATACCGAGGAGGTTATTGAGGTATAAACTACTTCAAAAATACTTTCCGTATTGTTCTCTTCGCCCACCCAACTCAATTCATTCTCTTTCACATAGCCATACGACTCTCCATCAATGGTATAAGGCCACATTTCTCGTTGGTCTTCCAGCAGCGAGGCTCCACTTCTGTCTACCAGGTCATCGATCCATGTAACAACCTGCGCCTTGGTAATTGATCCTCCGCCGGCCAATGGAAGTTCTGTTTTTTGGTAATAGCCTGTGTAGAACAGAAAGACTCGTGCCATAAGCCCCTGGGCAGCCCATTTGGTGGCCCTTCCAAGGTTATTAGTTTTCCATGCGGGTGTCAGTGCGTCGGCAGG
The DNA here is from genome assembly GCA_014380255.1 of Prolixibacteraceae bacterium. The sequence continues at coordinate 2,345 of JACMKG010000410.1, forward strand.
CAAGGAGTCGATGGCCACTTTAAGGTCATAGGCAATCTGCGCGTACAAGGAATCCTCTGTAGCTCGTGGATTATTTACCGGAGCAGGATCAAGCACCAGTGGAACAGTCAGTTGATGGCCATCTACGACCTCAGGGCTGCTGAATTGCCGGGCAAGGTCAAAATAAAAGAATGCCCGCAGGAAACTTGCTTCACCTACCACCTTTTGTCTTTGTTCAGGGCTTTCCCATTCAGGAAGATGAATGGATTTTAATAAAGAATTGATCCGGAAGATGCCTTGGTAATACTGATTCCATACCGGTGCCATCAGGTTCACGTCCGTAGTTCTGAAATACGATATGGCCTGTGGTGGCCGGTCGTTCTGGCCTCCTCCGCCAAAGCGGTCATCGGACATGGCTTCCGAATTAAACATGATTCCAGGGAATCCAGCAATGACGGGCGGAAGAACTGTGTAAGCCCCTGCCAGTGCCTGGTCAGCTTCAGCTGGTGTACCGGGAAAGTTTTCACTGCTCTTGCTGGTCAGGTTATCTGTATCCAAAAAACTTTCTTTACATCCTAAAAGAAGGATTGTTATTAATATGAATGAATGTATCTTTTTCATAGTAATTGTGATTTAAAATTTAATACTTGCACCAATCATTATTGTTCTTGGACTCGGATAATATCCCAAATCAACCCCTCTTACCCAGCCGGCATTGG
>JACMKG010000411.1 GCA_014380255.1 Prolixibacteraceae bacterium
CAATGCTGTTTACCAGCTTCTTTTTGCTTACCAACAGAATCCGCAGGCCTACGGAGATCAGTATCAGGCCAATGGGTTAAAGGGTCAAAACGGCCTTCCTGATATTCTGGATGAGGCACGCTGGGGCCTGGAATGGATGCTGAAGATGAATCCTTCGGAAAATGAAATGTACAACCAGATAGCCGATGACCGTGATCACCGAGGTTTTCGTTTGCCCAATAAAGATACGGTCAGCTACGGCCTTGGCCCTTTGTTTCGTCCTGTCTATTTTGTAACAGGCAAGTCGCAAGGCCTTGGTCAGCATAAAAACCGTACAACGGGTGTTTCTTCCATTGCCGCCAAGTTTTCTTCTTCTTTTGCCCTTGCATCAAGTATATTTAAAGATATAGAGCCTGAATTTGCCTCTCTATTATTGAGGAAATCAAGCGAAGCATGGAAGTTTGCCAAATCTGATTTGGGCAATTGCCAGACAGCCTGTGTTGTTTCCCCGTATTTCTACGAGGAAGACAATTATGTGGATGATATGGAACTGGCCGCCGCTACGCTGATGGGTAAGGATCAGCAGGCTGAATTTTTGAAGGAGGCTCAATACTGGGGAGTTCTGGAACCGGTCACCCCCTGGATGGAATTAAACCGGGCCCGCCATTACCAGTTTTACCCTTTTGTAAACTTAGGTCATGCCCTTTTGGCCCAATCATCGGATGCAGCGGTCTCCAAACAGTTTACCGACCTGATGAAACAAGGGTTGGAGAATATCAAGAGTCGGGCTGTAAATGATCCTTTTTTGATTGGAGTGCCTTTTATCTGGTGTTCCAATAACCTGATGGCAGGGGCCATTACCCAGGCCAGGCTGTATCGCAAAATAACGGGTGACAGGAGTTATGAAGAGATGGAAGCGGCTATGACTGACTGGCTTTTTGGCTGCAATCCATGGGGAACGTCCATGATTTGCGGGCTTCCCGTAGATGGAGACCATCCTGTTAGTCCTCATTCGTCGCTTACCTTAATTCTGAAGGAAAATACAACGGGTGGCCTGGTCGATGGGCCTGTTTATTCACATATTTACCAAAACCTGATTGGGATCCGTTTAATGGAAGCTGACGAATATGCCCCGTTCCAGGGAGGAAAAGCAGTCTATCATGATGATATCGGTGATTTTTCGACCAATGAGCCTACCATGGATGGCACGGCCAGCCTGAGCTACCTCTTATCATCGCTCGAAATGGAAGGCGCAGGTTTGAAAATGATGAATGAGAAAAAGTGAGAACAATAAATTATTACTTGACCGTTCATAAAGTAGATTGCCAAACAAAGCAAAGAGTAGATTTGTATCCTGTAACGATAGTTGAAAAGATTAAATAATGAGCGCCACTATTCTGTTTATAGTTCTTGTATGTTTCTTTGCCATGGTCTTTGCCATATCGCATTTTACTTCAAAGAACAGCAACAACGATACTTTTTTTACCGGTAACCGCAGATCGCCCTGGTATGTGGTAGCCTTTGCCATGATTGGAACAACCATCTCGGGGGTGACTTTCATCTCCGTGCCTGGTGAAGTGGGGAATTCAGGGTGGACGTATCTTCAGTTCCTGTTAGGTAATTTTGTGGGCTACTGGGTCATTGCCCTGGTGCTCATTCCCTTGTATTATAAGCTAAACCTGGTATCCATCTATACCTATCTTGACCAGCGTTTTGGCGTCAGGTCATACAAGACAGGCTCTTTCTTTTTCCTGGTATCCCGTACCATTGGAGCCTCTTTCAGAATGTACCTTGTAGCGGGTGTTTTACAGATAGCCTTTTTTGATGCCCTTGGAATCCCTTTCTGGGTCACGGTGGCCATTGCCATTTTTATGATCTGGGCCTATACGTTCCGTGCCGGGATCAAGACGGTCATCTGGACCGATTCCCTGCAAACTACCCTGCTGCTGGCATCGGTAATCTTATCTACCATCCTTATTTCCAGACAGCTGGATATGAATTTTGGTGAGATGGTAAAGGCCATTGATGAACATCCATACAGCAAGACATTTGATTGGGACTGGCGTTCGAAGACCAACTTCTTTAAGCAATTTATGGCAGGCCTGGGCATTGTGATCGTAATGAATGGTCTGGACCAGGACATGATGCAAAAGAGCTTAACGTGCAAGAATCAGAAAGAGGCGCAAAAGAACCTTTACTGGTTCAGCCTGGCTTTTATTCTGACCAACATTCTGTTCCTGAGCCTTGGTGTGATGCTTTACATGTATGCACAACTAAAGGGAATTCCATTTACGGGCAAGTCTGACGAATTCTTTCCTTTCCTGGCCTTGAATTATTTTGGAACGGTTGCCGGTGTCTTGTTCCTGTTGGGCATCGTCTCTGCTACCTATTCAAGTTCAGATTCAGCATTGACAGCATTGACAACCTCTTTCAGCATCGATTTCCTTAAATTGGATTCCAAGACGAAGGATGCCAAAGCTACCCGTATGAAGGTGCACATCGGCTTTTCGGTACTGATGTTTTTTGTGATCATACTTTTCAGAATTATTAATGATGAGAGCGTAGTGACGGCCGTATTCCGCGTGGCAGGGTATACCTACGGCCCTTTGCTTGGGCTTTTTGCCTATGGTATCCTGACCAAAAAACTGGTGCATGATAAATATGTTCCTTATTTGGGGGTTCTCTCGCCCGTACTGACTTATATTATCAACATCAATTCAGAAGCATGGCTGGGAGGATACAAATTTGGATTTGAATTGTTACTTTTAAACGGATTGATCATGTTCATCGGACTGATCCTTCTTACTAAACGTGAAAAAAACAATTGACAGGTGAAGCATTTATTAATCAGATACATGTGTTTTAAAGACTTCAGAAGGGTTTACTTTTTGAAAGCAGGGTGTATCTGCCTGATTATTTGTCTTTCTGCCTCGATTGTTAAAGCTGATAGGACTGAGCGTTTGAATATGAAAGCCAATAAAGCCTCGGTTGAGTTTGCCAAAAAAGTTTCAAAAGGCACGCCTTATAAATTTACCATTGATACCCTTATTGTTGATCACCCCTTGAAAAAGGTGACGCTTTCGATGGGTGAGTCTTTTTCCTATATTCCTTTCCGGGTTGAACAGGTTCCCCGGTACAACAACTGGTACCATGAATTGCTGGGACGAAGATTTCGCAATTATACGGTTTTCATTGAATCCTTGGGAAAGGAAATTCATGAGCTGATTCCCAATATCTATCGGGGTGAATCTGTGCCTCTTGATCTTTTCCGTTTAAGTAAACCCTTAAAGATTAAGCAACCCATTGTAAGGAACCTGTCGAAGGCATCCAGCTATCGCGGGGGATTGTCTAACCGGAATATTGCCCTTTGGCACAGTCATGGCTGGTATTACGAAAATACGCAGGACCGCTGGAAATGGCAGCGCCCGAGGCTTTTTACCACCGTTGAAGATATCTGGAGCATGGGTTTTGTGGTGCCTTATATCACTCCAATGCTTGAAAATGCAGGCGCTTATTGCTTCCTTCCACGGGAACGGGATACTCAAAAGCATGAAATTATCATTGATTCCGAGGGGTCAACCAAAGGATCGGTCTATCTTGAAAAAGGAGATGGTTTTAAGGATGAAGAAGGATCGGGTTACGCTATGAAGGTTCCATTTCTGGTTGAAGGCGAAAATCCCTTCCAGATGGGAAAGAGCCGCCGAATGCCTGTTTCAAAAGAAACATTTTCCACCATCAGCTTTATTCCTGATATCCCCGAGGAAGGAGAATATGCGGTGTATATTTCCTATAAAAGCCATGAAGACCATGTGACGGATGCACATTATACTGTTCACCATTCAGGAGGAAAGACCAGTTTTTTAGTCAATCAGACCATGGGGGGTGGTACATGGATTTATCTGGGCACTTTCAGATTTAATAAAGGATATGATCAGGCAAAAGCCATGATCGAGCTTGCCAACCAGTCGGATGAAACCGGGCAGTGGGTTTCTGCCGATGCGGTGAAGCTGGGTGGAGGAATGGGAAATGTGATCCGTGGAAA
>JACMKG010000412.1 GCA_014380255.1 Prolixibacteraceae bacterium
GTTCATCGTCAGCAGTGGCGAAAAGAGTCTTGTTGATTCCACTAAGCAATACACTGTGATTCAAATTAATAGTTGAAGCAAGTACTTCATTTAACAGGGGTTGTTGAGGAAAATCTTCACCATTCTGGCCCACGATACTAAATTTTCCGTTTTGAGAGAAAATCTCGATTGCAAAGGTTTCCGGATCAATCTGGAATGTCAATGGCTGATCAGGGAATTCCTTGAGTGTCTCGTTCATTAGCTTGGCAGGAACTGCAATGGCACCTGAGCCGCTGGTGTTTTCAAGTTCCAGACTTGTTATCAAAGTTGATTCCAGATCGGATGCCGTAATAGTTAAAAGGCTGTCTTCCAGCAAAAACAAATAATTATCCAGAATAGGAAGAGTATTCTTCGAATTGATCACTTTGCTGATTGCAGAAAGATGACTCAATAATTCGGTACTTGAAACAACAAATTTCATTGGTTATTTATTTAGAGTTTTTATTTCAATTATTTACATGCCTCAAAATCAGCTTCACATCCTTTCAACGAGAAGATGACGAATATACAAACTTTGATTTTTCCTACCTATTTATACTTCCATTTTGTTGAAAAGAAATCATAACTTGTACCTTCGGCGGCGGATAAATACATAGACTCCACCAAATAGAGCAATCAACAGCAAGGGTATCAGCACATTCATCATTTGCCATAACGTTTTCTCTTCACGAAGTTTAACCTTATCGAGCAGCCGGATTTTAAATACCCGGGAGCGAAGTTCCATTAGCCCCTGATCGTCGCATAAATAATTAACTGCATTGAGCAAAAAAGCTTTATTACCAAAGGTCTGCTGCGAATATTGGTCATATCCTAACGCCATGAATTCAGGCACTCCACCTGTAAACCTGTATTTATTAGCAATTAGATTTCCATCCGAGAAAACAATCATGCGCGTAGGCTGACTTTCACTTTTTACTTCAGAGGCATTTATGCCAAAGGAGGAAGTCATACGGTTGGCAAACACGGAAGAGAATGTTCCTTCGAGTAAGACACCAACAGACTGTGAAGGTTGGCTAAAAAGGCGCCGGTCGGGCGGATTGTTTATACTGGCCAGGCTTACTTCCATCGGTGTATTTGAAACCAGGGAATAGGGTGAAGTAGAAAGAATCACCGTTTTGTACATCTTATCTTGCTTGCCCACGGTATCAATTGAACTAACGAATTCAGCCTTTACACGATTTAAATTACGACTTATAACATGCTGTGCTGAAGGAATCAGCAATGGCGAAAAATACCATGGAGCAGGAGTAAATTTGGCAGGCTGGCCTTCAGGTGCAGTATTTACAGGGATCATTAAACATTCGACATCCTGCACGAGATTGGCATTCAGACGCACCCCATATTTAAAAAGCTGATCATCCAGGTTCAGGTTTTGAGGAAAGGCCAGGGTCATACCTTCGCGGCTTAAACTATCCAGGCTTACCGTCACCGGATCGACCAGCCACATAATCCGCCCACCGTTCATCAGGTACTGATCAATGAAAAACTTGTCATTTTCAGCAAATGGTTCCCTGGAATTGGCAACGATGAGGGTTTTAATGGTACCGCTACCCTCTCCCAGCTGTCGGGCAGATACTTGGGTTACGTTGTACTTTTCAGATAAAGCTTCCGCAAAATCATGTGTCTCATATTCATTCAGCTCACCCTGCCCGTTTAAAAAAGCTACGGTCTGCTTTTCGGTGCTCATTAATTCTGAGAATGCATTTGTAAATTCATA
>JACMKG010000061.1 GCA_014380255.1 Prolixibacteraceae bacterium
GAAAAACAGCCCCAGCCGCATAGGACAATTTGATGCAATGGAATACTAATACCTCCCGCCTGATAACCAAATCTGCGCCCAGATGAACCGGGACGAACAGAAATATGATTTCGTTCCCGAGCAAATTCCTGAAGTAAAATCCACCGGACGAAAGTGGAAATATGAACCATCGCCCTGGTTTGGTGCATTTAAACCTTTAAATTAGCATGATGAGCAAGTTTGTCCTTTTATTTATGACTTTATTTTTGACTGTTTCAAGCTTTAGCCAGAAAATTGTCAAAATATTTCCCGGTGCTGATGAGCAAACCCCGTCGCGTTCGCAATACTTTTCGTGGATCAACAACACCAATGAAGGGCCAACTGAAGCCCAAACCGTGGTAAACCTTGACTTTTTTAAATGGCTCAAGGACCGCTACGGAATGCAGCTCGACATTTATGCATTCGATGCAGGAGCCATCGACGGGAAAAACTTTTACGGATCGATGAACTCCAATCGTTTCAGGAGACAATTCCCCGATGGTTTCGGCCCTGTTGCGCGGAAGGCCGGGGAATCAGGAACCCGGCTGGGTATTTGGGGAGGTCCCGATGGTTTTGGAAACACTCCTAAGGAAGAGAAACAGCGGATTGAAATGCAAGTGAGCCTGTGCCGCGATTTTCATTTCGAACTGTTTAAAATGGATGCGGTATGTGGCCAGCTACGCCCGGAAAAATACGATGCTTTTGATCTGATGATGACCGAATGCCGAAAATATTCACCTGGACTTATTCTGCTGAACCACCGGCTCAATCTTGGAGAAAAAGGAACCGGCCATTCAACCACCTTTTTGCTGGGCGGTGCTGAAACGTATATCGACGTGCACATGGCCAATACCGTCACTGCGCCGCATCACAGGGTAACAGCGTTGGCACGCGAGCTGCCGCCCAAACTGACCCGTCTGACCGAAGATCACGGCGTGTGTCTTTCTTCGTGTCTCGATTACTGGGAAGACGATCTGATCCTTCAGGCATTTAACCGCAACCTGATCCTGGCGCCTGAAATATACGGGAATCCCTGGCTGCTGCGCGACAGCGAATACGCTTTACTGGCGCGTATTTATAATCTGCACCGACAGTATCGCGATATTTTGGTTTCAGGGAGGATTCTTCCTGAAGGTGAATACGGGCTGAATGCTGTATCGCGTGGCGATGATCATACCCGCTTCATCACTTTGCGCAATTTAAGTTGGACCCCGGTAAGTTATAAAATTAAGCTGGATGAGTCTGTTGGCTTGAAAAAGAGTTCAAAGGTTCAGGTAAAGATGTACCATCCAACGGAAAAAATAATTGGCCGTTATGCTTATGGAGCCGTTGTTGATATGGAGGTTTTGCCTTTCCGGTCCTGTTTGGTGAAGATATCGGATGCTGGGGCTGAAAAGGAATTTGGCATTGAAGGGACCGACTATCAGGTGATGGCCGATCTCCCCGGAAAGCCAATGGAAGTGAAACTTCTGGGCTTTTCAGGAACCGAAAAGAATATTCGCCTGACCGGGAAATTAACCGGTTTCCATTCTGCGACGATCGACGGGAAGCCTGTTCCGGAGCTTTTGAAGGGCAAAGCGCTTATGATAGGGTTTGACGGTGAAAAGGTTACAAATAACTACCACCGAAAGTTAGGCGACCTGAATGCGTGTGAAATACCTGATGATGCTGAAGTTATTTACGAAGCGACTTGTTTTGCAGCCGATAACAATGCGTTGGAAGTCCGTGAGTTGAAACGCTCTGGGCCAACGTTGATTCCGCAGGTAAAAGCTGCCCGCGACGCGTTCTTTAATCAAGAAATATTTGCCAAACGCGAAATCTGGGACAGATATTTATTCGATAACAATTTGTCCACAGCATTCTCGGTGAACATGCGCTGGGGAGCGTTCGATCCCGACAAGGCCGCTTTCCGTCTCGACCTTGGGCAGGAGCTGGAACTCGATTCATTGGTTTTTCAGGTGCCTGATGAGTTTTCGCTTCAGCCACTCAAATCGGAAGAGGGCGAATATGCTTCTGTATCAGCAAATTTAAATGACTGGACACCTGTGTTTTTTAGTGTTGCAACGCACCTGAAAATGGATTTGTCGTTAGCTGGGAAATTCAGGTACCTGCGTATGCCGGTAATGCTTCGCATCAGCGAAATTACAGGTTATAAAAATGGCCAGAAACTAGATCCTTCCAACTGGAGGGCATCCAACCTTTTCAGGCCATACGTGCCTGGGCATTGGAACCCCCAACTGTTGTTCTCGGCAAAGAAAGCCTGGTCGGCAAAGTTCACCTTGAACGAAATTCCTGAAGGATCATATCTCTGCATTGCAGTAAATGGAGAACATGGACCTGAAGGCGCTTTTGCCGGAGTAAAAATGGATGGAAAGTACCTGGGTTGTCCCGATCGCGCTCCTTCTTTCCGCAGCAATACCTGGGAAGTGGGCGTTCGTGGATCTGATAAAAACTATACCTATTATTTCCCGTTAGACCAGTCGTTTAAGGGCAGGGAAATTGAAACGTTTGTTTTGGGATTCAATTCCTCTCAGGCCGATCTTCACCCTGAAGTTTATATCACTGCTTACCCGATACCTTTCCGCGAAAAAGTATTGGTACTGAAATAGAAGTGTTTAGTTAATAAAACCAACACCAAATAAACCAAATAGACCGAAATAATAAACTAACTACTCATGAGAAACAACAAAACGATTAAACTACAAATCTTCCTTTTTCTGGTATTATTCGGTTCCATAACCGGAATGAGTCAGTCATTATGCACATGGAATCCTGAAAAAAAAGAGTTAGCGTTTTCTTTAACCGAAATTTCCGGAAAACTTAATTGTGATATAACGGGCCAACATGCTAAAAGTCACCACTTCAGCAATGTAATACACAAACCAACGGGTATGCTTACTAGTCCCGATGGTGGATCTATGGCAGGAACCGGAATGTTGAATTTTTTCCGCGTTCTCGTTCAAGGCGGTTATCTTACTGAATTGCGTGTTGAAGACCCCTTGTTTGAACCGGAAGCAGATGGCCTTATGATGACCTGGATGCCAACAATTCGTCGGCAGGCCAAAGTGAAAGTGCAATTTACATTCAAACAGCCAAACATCATCGATATGGATATCTGGGTGGAAGCACTAACGACTTATCCGGCATTTGAGATTCTGGCATCGGCCTATCTGGCGCCCGGGTTCGAATCAGGTGTATATGTGGCCAAAGATGAATTTGGAACAACAGATCCAGAGCAGATTAGAATTGCTGATCAGCCAATGATACATGGAATTTGGCCGTTCTTTCCACGCGACGAAGCCGGTGCAAATCTGCTCACTGATGGGCGACACCAAAAAGGACGCTGGTTCTGGCGTATGGCGATAGGTCGGCGATATGGTATGCCACTTGCTTTTTTTAGTAAAAATGGTGTCGATGCCATTCTAATGGGGCGACCGGAGGATGTTTATGCAGTTGGAGCAACTTACAAAGGGGATGAAATAAATGACGGCGTTGCCGGTCACCGCAGTCTATATTTATCCTTGTTTGGCGAAGATTTTAAAGCTGGCGAAGGACGACGTACACAAATGCGCATGATTATTGGCGATTATAGAAGTAATCCCGAAAAGCATAAGGAATTGTATCAAACATTTTTGAAAGAAATGGAGTCGAAGTCCAGATCATTTTCAATCAATCCGGAAGCCAGGTAGTAAACCTACATTTGAACTTATATGACGATTACTAATTTTGTTTAAAGTAATTGAAAATGAACATAAGTTGTTTATATTAGAAAATATGAAAAAAGTAATAGTTTCTCTATTAATTGGGTTTACGATAGTCACTTCCATATTTGCTGAAGACGTAAAATGGACCGCTCACTGGATTATGCACCCAACTGTTCAGCCGCAAGATCATGCCATGATTTTGTTCCGCAAAAGCTTCGAACTTCCGGCTAAACCCGCAAAGTTTGTTGTTCATGTTTCTGCCGATAATCATTACCGGCTATTTGTCAACGGCAGATACATTACCCGCGGCCCGGCTCGTGGCGACATTTCGCACTGGTTCTACGAAACGCTCGATCTGGCCGAACATCTTCAGGCGGGTAAAAACGTGATTGCTGCCGAAGTGGTCAACTGGGGGCCGAAACGTTCATTTTCCTATTTTTCGCAAATGACCTCGTTCATCATGCAGGGGGACTCGGAGGCAGAGAAGATGATCAATACCTCGGGTGGAAGCTGGAAGTGCCTTAAAAACGAAGCTTACAGCCCTAAAGTGGTGGAATGGATGACCGATCGTAGTACTATAGATTTTGGTCTGTATGTGGGGAATCCAACCGATAGCATTCGTGCTGAGAAATATCCATGGGGATGGCAGGACCTTGGTTATAATGATCAGGACTGGCTCTCAGCCAAATGGTGCGACATCGCTGGTGGGCGAGATTCCCAAAGTACCGGCGGAATCCTGTATTCAGGAGGCAAATTGTTAATCCCACGTCGGGTTGGTTTCCTGAAAGAGGAAAAAGTTCCTTTTGCTGGAATCCGCCGTTCTTCAGGAATGGAAGCCACTGACGATTTTATTATGGGAACCGGAAGTCTCACCATTCCGGCAAACAAAAAAGTTACAATCCTGATTGACAATGCCGTTGAAACAATGGGTTATCCCGAATTACTGGTTTCAGGCGGGAAAGATGCCCGTATTCAGGCAATGTATGCCGAAAATCTGATCGTAAAAATCAAGTCGCCCAAAGGAAACCGCGACCAGATTGAAGGGAAATACATGGTGGGTATCAAAGATATTTTCATACCTGATGGTGGTAATAACCGGTTGTTTAAACCGACCTATATCCGCGCTTTCCGTTACATTCAATTGGATATTGAAACCAAAAATACCCCTCTGATCATTGAAAACTATGTGAATGTGGCCTGCAATGCGCCCATTGAAAGCAAAGCTGAATTTGCGACTGATCATCCGCTGCCCTCCTGGATCATGGAGGCCGGGTGGCGTACGGTGAGCATCTGTGCCCAGGATTATCTGCTGTCGGATGCTTATTACGAGCAAATGCAGTACACCGGCGATTCGCGGGTACACAGCCTTTCGCTGCTCACTTTGTCGGGCGACGACCGGTTGACCCGCAATGCGTTGATTCAGTTCGATCAGTCGCGCATTCCCGAAGGTCTGACATACGCCTGTTATCCCAATCCGTTCCATTTAATCATTCCGTCGTACTCGCTCATCTGGATTGACCAGGTACACGATTACATGATGTGGAAAGACGACAAAGAATTTATCTCCGGATTTGAATTAGGAAGTCAGAGTGTTTTGCATTGGTTCGAACAAAAAATGCAACCCAATGGCCTGATGGGAAAAATGGACTGGTGGGGGGCGCTGGCCTGGCCACGCCATTATAATAATGGTGAGCCGCCTACCATTTATGAAGGGAATAACACGCTGTACACTTTGCATTATGCCTACACCTTGCGCCATGCAGCCAATATTTTCGAATACCTGGGAAAAACGGCACAGGCTGCCGAATACCGTAACCGAGCCGGGCAAATTTGCAAAGCAGTGAATCAGCTTTGCAAAAACGCCGATGGATTTTATACTGAATCGCCAGATAATAAACAGGTGAGCCAAATCACGAATCTGCTCGCAATTCTGGCCGAAGCGACCACCGGCGACGAAGCAAAAATACTGATGGGCAAATTGCTAGAACCGAAAGATTGGTTTGGGCAGGTGGATTTGTTCCTTCACCTGTATCTGTTTGAGGCGATGAACAAAACCGGCTATCAGGATAAATTCATGAGCGAACTTTCAGAATGGCAACTGATGAAAGACCGCCGGATGTCGGGATTTGCCGAAGTTCCACTTGAATGGGGAGAAGAAAATCAACGCTCAGAATGCCATCCCTGGAGTACGTCTCCCAATTACTATTTCTTCCGCACTGTTTGTGGCATTCAGCCCACTTCTGCAGGCCATAAAACTGTTGAAATTGCTCCTTCTTTTGGAGAACTGACCAATCTAAAAGCCATCTATCCCCATCATTTGGGAAACATTGAAATGGATCTGGTACGCAAGGATTCCAAAGTGGGAGGCACGGTAACTATCCCTCAAGGAATGCAGGCTACTTTTGTGTGGGGAGATCAAACAATCAGCCTGAAAGAAGGGAAACAAAAACTCAGGCTTAATTAATAGATTTCAACTAACAATTGATACAATTTAAAAGTACTATATCTAATGAACGTTAAACGATTTCTTGCTATCAGCGCACTCTCTTGTTGGTCGCTTTTTGGCGGCGCACAAGAGCAAAAGGACTGGTTTGTCTTTCGTCCTGAAAATAATTTTATGGCCACTGAAACCGGTATGGCCGACTGGCTCCATAAGCCTGCGGGAAAACATGGTTTTGTATTGATGAAAGAGGATCAGCTGGTCTTTGAAGATGGTATGCCAGTGAAATTCTGGGGGACCAATGTAGCCAGCAATCTCCCGTTTATGAAACCAGATGAGGCTGTTAAATGGGCTAATTTTCTTGCCCATTTTGGGTTTAACGGGGTGCGATTTCATAAATTCACTTGGGGAGCTACAGATGGAATTCATTCAACCAAAATCACGGATACCAAATGGAAAAACTTCGATTATCTGTGCAACGAGTTGCGCAATAAGGGAATATATTACGGCTGGTCGCATATCTATGGTCATAAGGTAATGCCCGGCGACAGCAGCCGCATCATCGCTTACCGTGAACTGGCGGCTACCAAATTTCCATGGTCTCACCTAAATGGAACGACTTCTGCTCTGGTGAATTTTGCAGAAGATCTTCAGGCGCTTAATATCGAACTAACAGTCAATATGCTCAATCATCTTAACCCCCATACCGGACTGCGCTATGCTGAAGATCCTGCCCTTAGCTTTGTGGAGTTTCAGAATGAAGACAATATTTTCTGGTCGGCCATTGAAGAGACGCTCAAACAAACGCCTACTTATCGGGCCCTTCTTTGCCGTAAGTTTAGCCTGTGGCTGAAAGAAAAATACAAAACAGATGCCGGACTTCTGAAAGCCTGGAACAATGAAGGTCTTCCCAAAGACCAAAGTCTTGCTTTGGAAAACATTTATCCCCAGCCCAACCATGGGCTGTTCAGCTATGAATATGAACAGGCCATCAAGGAAAACAGGCCGGTAAAACAGCACATCCTTGACAAGGCTGCTTTCCTTTACGAGGAGCAACTAAAATTCTACCGCAAATTTGAAGCTGCCGTTCGCCAGACGGGCTACAAGGGAGTCATTGTAGGGAGCTGCTGGCAAGCGGGTACCGGACTGGCACATCTGCTGAATCTCCATGCTGATGCGCAGGTGGGAATGATCGACCGTCACAATTATTTTGGCGGCGGGCAAGGGCATCGTTTGGCACCCGGGAAGTTTGACAACGCGGCCATGGTATCAAAAATCGGTTCTGGATTATATAGTTCAGGCCTTCAGCAGGTGAGCAACCGGCCTTTTGCCTTTTCTGAATGGATGAGTCTTATTCCCAATGAATGGACTGCCGAAAGTGCACCGATCATTGCGGCCTATGGCATGGGTTTGCAGGGATGGGATGCCTCCTATGTGTTTGCTACTGACATTCCTCATTTTACTCCAACTATTCATGCCGGAGGGGGCGGCATTTATAACGCCACTTCACCCACCCAGCTGGCATTGTATCCTGCCCTGGCAAGGATGATCCACCGCGGTGATGTGAAAGAAGGAGAAACGGTGGTCGACCGTAAAGTGGATCTGTCATCCCTGCTCAAAGGAGCCACCCCGCTGAATGAGACCGTAAAGCAGGATTTTGACCGCAAGGTGATTGAAGGATCTTTCCCTTTGGAGCTGATGGCAGCTGGTAAAGTGGTGCTTAGCTTTTCAGATGAGAACAAAACTGAAATGATCAGCGATCTTTCATCCCTTTGGAAAAATTCAGCCCTGCATTCAACTACAGGGCAGCTGATGTGGAGCGAAAAGGGAAAGGGTTTTTTTACTATTAATACACCCGGAACTAAAGGGTTTGCGGGTTTTACAAATAATGAAGTCCTTAAACTTGGTGAAGTAAGCCTGAAAACTGATAATGAATTCGCAGTAGTTTTTATTACAAGCCTCGATAAGGAGAAAGGCATTGATGCTTCCTCCAGGATATTGGTAACAACCATCGCCAGGGCACAAAATACGGGTATGAAATTCAATTCTGAACACTCTGAACTGCTTGAACGAGGAGATGCGCCCATAATACTTGAACCTGTCAGCCTGCAATTAAGTATTGACCGTAAATCAAAGCCAAGGATCACGGTGCTTGATCATTCAGGCAGAAAAACAGATCAGGTTATCAAGGCAGACAGTGAGTGGATCAGCCTGGATGGTGCTACGACTAAGGCGATTTATTACTTGGTGGAATACTAATGTATAAAGCTAAAGACAACGGTACTGCACCCTATAGTTTGGGAGATATCTCCGGGGTGGGTTTAAATAAGGCAATTGATAAATAGAAAAAACAATCTAATACAATAAAAGCAAAATGAAAAAAATCACACTTAAACATTTCATCTTTCTAGCGGTAACAGGGCTATTGGCTTCCTGTCAGCCTGCTGAAAAGAACTGGGAGTTGAATTCACCGGACAACAGCATCAAAATTACTGTTTCCGCAATCGAAGAGGGCGAGACCAGCCTGGTTTATAAAGTTGACCGGATGAACGAGGGCCAGGCCCAGGCCGTCATTGAAGACTCTCCCCTTGGCATTGAACGCAAGGATCAGCAATTCAGTACCCAGTTAAAGTTTGTATCCAAAAGCGAAGTCACGACCATCGATGAAACTTACCGTATGTTGACTGGCCGCCAGGCCGAATGCCGCAATCATGCCAATGAACTGGAGCTAACCTTTGAAAATGAGCAAGGTTCGCCCATGCAGATTGTCCTGAGAGCC